>MTNG01000091.1 GCA_002011395.1 Candidatus Aciduliprofundum sp. JdFR-45 | reverse complement strand
ACCTGCTCAGCAGGGGTTTCGCAGATGCGTCGGCCGCGAAACTGGCCCGCGTACTGGTCGCCGCGGTAGTGAAGCCGGTATGAGGAAGAGGGAACTGGAGATAGCCCTTGAGGGCCTTGAGAGGGTTCCCTCGCCCGATCGCGGCTCTGAGCAGTATTTTACCCCATCCTCTCTCGCGGCGGAGATTGTCTTCAACGCACACCTTCTGGGAGACGTGGATGGGAAAGTCATGGCGGACTTCGGCTGTGGCAACGGCATCCTCGGCATAGCGGCTCTGATGCTCGGGGCGTCTTTCTGCCACTTTCTGGACATCTCCCCCGCCGCTGCCGAGGTCACGCTGCGCAATCTGCGCCGCCTTGGCCTGCCCGGCCGCGTCCTGCGGTGCGACGTTGAGGAGTTCAACGAGCGCGTGGACACCGTCATACAGAACCCGCCCTTCGGGGCGCAGCGCCGCCACGCCGACCTGCCCTTTCTCAAAAAGGCACTTGAGGTGGCGGACGTGGTATACACCATACACAACGCCGTGACCGAGGAGTTTATAAAACGGAAGGTCATGGAGTTTGGAGCGGAGGTGACTCACCTTTGGAGACGGAAGTTCCCGATACCCCGGATGTACAGCCATCACAGGAAGGAAAGGGTTCTGGTGGAGGTGGTGGTGCTGAGGGCGGAAAGGTCAGGGTAGTCGTGCCCGGCGAGGTCCTCGCGACGGCGGAGGAGTACGTGCCTGGACCCGGTGTGAGGGAGGAAAACGGACGCCTTGTGGCCACGGTTGCGGGAGTTCTGGATGTGAACGATTCTCGCATGGAGATCTCCGTGAGGCGCTTTGCGGAGTGGCCGGAAATACGCGAGGGCAGCGAGGTCTATGGGATCGTCACGGAGGTTATGAACGATTTCGTTCTGGTGACGGTCGTCATGGAGGACGGCCACGAGAGGGAGGTCATAGGCGGCGCGCAGACGGGCATAATACATGTCTCCAAGATATCAAAGGGCTTCGTTAAGAGCCCATCCGATATGTTCAGGGTTGGCGATATAATCAGGGCGAAGGTGATACGTGCCAGGCCCACCCTGCACCTGTCCACGATCGGCAGGCGCTACGGCGTCCTCAGGGCGTACTGCACCAGGTGCCGGACACCGTTACAGTACATACACAGGAACCTCTTCTGCCCCAGGTGCGTGAAAACGGAGCACAGAAAGGTGGCGGAGGACTACGGAAAACCGGCCCTCGGAGGTGGTCTAAGATGAACGGAGACCTCAGGGACGATGTGGCCCGCCTCCGACGGGAACTGGAGACCCTCAGGAAGGAGGTATACGAGTTGAGGGAGATCGTCATAAACCTTCTCAACATGGTGGTCGGCGAGGACGAGGAGGAGTTCTACGACTACACCTGAAAATTTTAAATAATCATAGGCAATGGTGGTAGGAAGGTGATGATGACATGACGATGCCTATGAATCTCCTTGAACAGATGCTGAACAAGAGAATCACGCTTCTGCTCAAGGACAACAGGGAACTGGAAGGCAAACTCGTGGGATACGATGATTACATGAACCTCGTTCTGGAGGACACCGAGGAGAGGACTCCCGAACTGGTCAGGCGGCTGGGCACGGTGGTCCTGCGCGGGAACAACGTGGTTAGAATTTCCCTTAAGTGAGAGGGTTCCCGTATGGATGGGCTCCGTGTGCACTGTCCGGACTGCGGCGCTGAGGTTGATGAGGAGAATCTGAAATGCCCTTCCTGTGAGCGGACATTCACCAAGGAGGAGATTGAGCGCCTCCATGAAGAGGAGATTCTGCAGGGCTGGCTGCTCGGCAACGCCACCGTGATGGAGTGGGAAGAGGAGGCGGAGGAGGGCGACGGCGAGGAGATGGACGCACTCCAGAGGTGGCTGGCGGGAGACGATTCCGCACTCATGCAGTGGCTGGGGGAGGTGGAGTCCGGAGAACGCTCGCTGACGGAGGAGGAACTCCTGGCGGTTCGGGGTGAGCTGGCGAGTCGCACCGAGGAGATAATGCGCAGGGAGGAGGAGGTTGAAAAGCTCAGGCAGGAACTCATAACCCTCCTGGAGAGGGCCACGGAGGGCGAGGTTGACGTCGTGGACATTGTGTCCCGCCAGGAGGAACTCACCCGCCGAATAGCGGCTCTGGAGGCGGAGAACAAGCGTCTGAAGGCGGAACTCTCGCGCATATCCTCCATTGTGGACGTTCTCAAAAAGGCGGTTGGGGACATCCCTGAGGCCGAACTGATGGAGAGGATAGGGGAGGTTCTGGGGGAGAGGGAGCGCCTGAAGAAAGAACTGGAGTCGCTCCGGAAGGCGTACGAGGACCTGAAAGCCGAATTTGAAAAGGGGCTTGAGTCCCTTCCCGAGGATATACGGGATGTGAAAGAGAAGGAAATAGCGCTGAAGGAGAAGGAGATAGAGCTGGAATCCCTGCGGGAAGAGCTGAGAATGAAGGAGGAGGCGCTGAACGCTCTAAGGAATCAAATAGAGGAGGGGCTTATCGCCGCCGTCCCATCTGAGGGTGGCACCGGCGAGGCGGTGAGCGTTGAGATATCCGATGAGGAGGCACGGCGCCGGATAGAGGAACTGGAGGCGGAGATAGAGCGCCTCAAGGCGGAACTTAAGGAGAAGGACGAGATCATAAAGAAAGGAGGCCTCGTTGACCAGGACACTGCCAAACTGCTGGAGAGGGTCACAGAGCTGGAAGAGGAACTCATGGAGAAGAACCGTCTCATATCGGAGATGGGCAACGAGTTGAGGATAAAGGAGGACGAACTCAAGCGTCTGCGGGATACGCTCAAGTTCAAGGAGGAGGAGTTAAACGCCCGCGAGCAGGACCTCATGTTCAGGGAGAGAAAACTGCAGGAGGAGATCCGCCGCCTCGAGGCGGCGAAGATGGAGATGGGCGGCCTCAAGGAGGCCCAGCTGAAGGCCAAACTGGAGGAACTCCAGGAGGAGATCAAGAGGAAGGAGGAAGAACTCCGGGTAAAGCTGAAGTACCTGGAGGCAAAGGAGAGAGAGCTCAAGGCAAAGGAGAGAGGCCTCGTGGAGGAGGAACTCTCCCTTATGGAGGAGGAAATCAAACTGGAACTGAAGCAGGAGAAGGTGAAGACCGGTACAAGGCGTCTGGACGACCTCCTGTACGGCGGTTTCCCCATCGGGTCAAACATACTCGTATACGGACCTCCCTACTGCGGCAAGGAGGTCCTCATATACTCCTTCATAGCGGAGGGGCTGAAGAAGGGTGTCCCTGCCATAATAGTGCTCACGGACAAGACCATAGACGATATACGGGAGGACATGAAGTTTGTATTGCCCACGTTTGATCAGTACGAGTTGATGGGGCTTGTGAGGTACGTGGATGCCTACTCCCGCAGCATCGGGGACACGACCACCATAGATGGGGTCAAGTACATAGACAGTCAGACGGACACCGAGGGAATAATGAAGGCGGTGGACGAGATAGCAAAGGAATTGAAGGAGACCGCGCCCTACTACCGTCTCATATTTATCAGCGTCTCCACGCTCCTGGCGTATCTGGATCCCGCAGTTCTCCTCAAATTCCTGCAGCCCTTCACCACGAAGAGGAAGAGGGACCGTGCGGTCTCGCTCTATCTCGTCCACGCGGGCATGCACAGGGAGAGCGACATACAGACGCTCGGCTACACCATGGATGGCACCATAGAGTTCAAGATAGAGAACCAGAAGACCTACCTATGCGTTAAGGGTATAACGGAAGCGCAGAGCAGGAACTGGATAGAGGTCACAGTGAGCAGGTCCGGCGTCCTGCTGGGCTCCTTCACGCTGGGGCACATACGCTGAGCGGAGGAGTAAAATTGATATGCAACCTGTGTAATGGAGTGAACTGACATGGGGATCGAGGCTAAGAAGGTGGCCAACGTCGAATTCACGTTTGATGTTGACAGGAAGATACGGGGCATACGCTTCCTCTGGAAGAAGGGGAAACTTTACCTTTCCATATCCAGCGTGTTTCTCAACTCTGACAACATCTGGTACGAGATTCCCGTGTCGGAAATAGAGGGGCTGGAGATGGACCCCGAGGGCAGGGTATTGACGCTTCATTTCTCAGACGGGCACGTTCATATACACTCAAAGAACGTGGAGAGCTTGATGGCCTTCCGCCACTTCCTTCTGCCGTACGTTATAAACGACGTCAGATGATCGGGTGGCAACTCCTCATGCTCTCGTATATCTTTGTGTAGTACCTGACCTCCCCGTTGATCTTCCTGAACATCTCAAGCGCCTTTTCAAGCATTCTGGATGCGGTTTCCTCCTTGCCTATCTCTTTATACAGGATGCCCATCTCAAGATAAACCTGTGCGGCGTAGAAGACCATGGGGGTGTTGGTGACGAGTTGCTCCGCATATGTGAGGTAGTACTGGGATTGTATCCAGTCCTGCAGTTTCCTGTACAGCATCCCCTCCACGAGGAAAGCGAGTATCAAACCTTCCCTATCTTCCGAGGGGGTGAGGATTCTCTCAGCCGCCTTCAAAAACTTCTCGGCCATGTCGTACTCTTCCATCTTAACCATCAGGGCCGCTTCATTTATGAGCGTCAGCGCAAAATCCTTTCGTCTCTTCAACGCGCTGAAAACGGCCTTGGCCGATTCGTAGTAGGTAATTGCCTTATCGTACTCGCCTATTTCCATGTATATCTCCGCCATGGATGAGATGACCTTGCCTATGTAGTACTCGTTGCGCGAGACGAGAAAGTTTTCGTAGGCCCTCTTTATGAGCGATATGGCGCTGTTGAATCTGCCCATGCGGAAGTTTATCTCTCCGAGGGTATAGTACAGTTTCCCAAGGGTGACCTCGTCTGCCACGGCGTTCATGTGCTTCTCCAGTTCCTTTTCGGCGAGGTCTATCCTGCCGGAGAGCACGTAGTGGCGCGCCCGCAGGAGCGCCCTGTGAACGTTGTCGCTTATGGTGTCCAGGATGCGAACGGCTTCCTCCTGCTCCCCTAAGTCCATGAGTATGCCTGCCTTGAGTATGCGCTCGCCCTCGTTCAGCTCGCCCCTGAGCGCCTCCACTCTGTTGATTTCCTCAAGGGCCTTCATGGGTTTACCCGTGTATTTCCATATACGGGCCCTGATCAGGTGCGAGAGAACGCTGTCTTCCTGGGGCAATTCGGAGACCACATATTCCCAGAATTCGTTCTGTCTCTCAATGCCAGAAGTCACGGCGAGAAATGCGTCCTCAACGTCGCCCCCTTTTAGATAGTGAATGGCGGCGTGGAAGTAGTCCCTCAGCGAGAAATAAATGTCCCCTGCGACCTTGTGGTACAGATTACGCGTCTCCTCTTCAATGTCCGCAGTTAGAACGTCACGGATGAGATGTGGTATGTAGTAATATCTCACACCTCTAACAACAACACCCTTTGATATGAGCGATTTGAGAGCGCTCTGGGTTATGCCCATTTCCTCCAGGAATTCCTGCGTTATCGGGCTCTCAAGAAGGGAGAGAACGCCAAGCATGGTCCTCTCTTTCTTTGAAAGTGTTTTCATCAGATAGTCCCTCACAAAGCCGTGCAGGTCTCTCTCTCTGGTTTTTTTACTCCTCCGCATAAGCAGCAGATGAAAGGGATTGCCGCCCGTCTTCCTGTAGAGTTCCTCCGCACGGAGCCGGGATACGCCCATGAGGCGCGTGATGTCCTCAACCGAAAGCCCGCCGAGTTCTATCTTCTTATCGCAGAAATCAACGTCTTCCCGGGACGTCACTATTATCTTATTGCCTCTGCTGACCTCCGCCAGAAATCTGCGCAGCCTCTCAGAGGAGAGGTCATCCACGACGACGGTCTCACCGGAGGTTATGTACTGCGTCAGCAGCGGGGCTGAAAGGTCGGTGTTGCCAGGAACCCATCGGGCGAAAACCCCATATCTCCTGAGGTACTCCTGCACGAGGCGGGACTTCCCTATTCCGGGGGGTCCTATGACAGCAACGGACCTTCCATTGCGTATCGCATGGTGTATCTCCCGTATCTCCTCCTCCCTTCCCAGAAAGTCAGCGTTCGTTGCGCGCTCTCTGTGGTATCCCTCAACGTCTACTATGGGTATGTTGAGCAACTTCGCAATTTCATCGCTCACGAAGACGACATTGGTGCGCGTGCCTATCACTTCCACTATTATCCGGTTGAGTTCCTCTCTGAACGTTTCAACCCCCCACCACTCAACCATCTCATCCAGCATGTCCACTATTACGAGGGTTCCTGAGTTCTTGCGAACTATGTCGGTTATGGCGGAGAACCTCGCTTTTGACACGGGGTTCATCCGGTATATCTTGCCCCTGAAATCCCAGAAGTCCCTCAGTATCTCCCGTGGCAGATTGGTCACCATCACCGCCCTGCGCGTGTCTCTCTCGGTGATGAAGGTCCTCAACTCCGATTTTGGGATGGAGTAAACTGCACCCCTCAGCAGGAAGCGAACCCCGCCCTCGGTGCTGGTGAGCTTGGACACGTACTCCTTTCCCTTTTCCGTGAGCAGGTAGACCTTCCTCCGCCTTTTGACGCCCTTTATGTGTGCCAGACGCTCCTCCACCAACCCCTCTTCCACGAGTTTTCTCAGGTAGAGAGGCACGTGCGTCCTGTATATGCCTATGGAGTACGCGATTCCCTCCTGGCACATTTCAAAGGGCGCGTCAAAGCGGTCGTAGGAATCCGTGTACTTGCTGAGGTGTATGAGTATGGCTTCCCTTATGTAACTTCTCCTCGCCACGTTAGTGGTAAGGTATCCACAATATTTTTATTTTTCTATGCCCGGAAGTGGTTATATAATGGAATTCTTAATTTTTAAGTGTGGTCTTTCAGTTAAAATGCAATATTGTGCGATAATGTATTATATATATTATGTTATTCCCCTCCGTCACCTGAAGAGGGGTGATGAAAGATGGTGGAAGAGGTTAAGTTGTCTACAACAGCGAATGGTGCGAAAATCGCAGGCGGAGGAGGATGTGCAGTGGGGTGCATAGGCGTAGGCATATGCGGTGTAGGGTGCATGATGTGAAAAATCCCCCCTCTTTTATTTTTTGGAGGTTGGTAGATGGGTGATTCAAATCAGATGTATAGTCTTTTTAAAGAGTTATCGTACTATGAGATATACTCTCATGGTGATATCTCTTTTGTATATCACAGTCCCACGGGAACGGTGTGGAAGGTGGATGATTTTTCACTTAACAATTTGATGGAACTCATTTCCAAGGTGGAGAAGAAAAAATATGCGATGGACTCCGGCATCTCATGTAATGCGTCTCCATCAGACAAAGTGGCACTCATAACGTCCACGGAATGCAATATGAAGTGCGCATACTGCTATGCAGGGGGCGGAACATACGATCTACCCTCGTTTAGGATGAGTCCATCCAGCGCTCTGTTTTACCTGGACAGAATCCAAGATATTTTTGGAGACATCAAATGGATTCAGTTCTTTGGCGGCGAGCCACTTATGACGCCTGATACCATTAAACGCGTGGTGGAAACTTACGCTGAAAGAGAGGTTTTGTTCACAATAAATACGAACGGCACGCTTATAACATATGACGTTGCAGAGTATCTGGTGAAATCAATGAATGCCATTTATATAAGCCTTGATGGTCCGCCTCCCGTCCATAACGTGAACAGAAAACTTCTGAATGGGGGGTCCACATTTCATATCGTTCGTAGAGGCGTAGAGAATTTGAAAAAACTGCGGACGGACGGAAAACCCATACTCATTGCGGAGGCGACATATACCCGACAGCATCTGCACTCAGGCCTAACAATTATTGATCTGTGGAAATACTTGGTACATGAGATAGGGTTTGATGATGCGTACATAACTTGGGCGATGTATCCGCCGGCTGATGACTTCACGGAAGACGAATGGGTGAAAATTCGTGAATATATGGATGATTTTACCAGATGGTTGGCTGAGAATGATGTAAAAGCTGTGATGCTTTCAGAAGTTTCCGGTTTGCTCGGAGATGTACTTAGGCCACATCCTTGTGGTGCCGGCATATCGTCCTTGTGCATAACCCCTGATGGTTCTGTCTATCCCTGCTACCAACTCATAAATGAGGAGTTCTACATGGGCTGCATTAAAGAGGACGAATTCCCGAACCACAGGTTTTTCAGGGTTTATTCAAGATTGCTCATGAATCTGAAAATTTTCAACAACGGCTGTAGAAAATGCGAGCTGATGTATACATGCGTAGATTGCCTAGGAAGAAGATATGTGTCAAATAGATCCATACAACAGCCAGTAAACCGTGAATGTGAAATCAAGAGGAGTATAATGAAAGCCCTTATTCGAAATGCGATTTGCAGAGCCTTGGTCAGAAGGGGGGAAACGCCATGAACTCCCCTTCCCTGTATGTCTTGGCGTTTGGCTGGCGCATCTCTTCCGGCATAAGGAAATTTCAGATGGGTCTTATGACCTTGATGGCTGTTGGCGCGGTTTTCAACGTCTTCTTTGCGCTCCGTCTACGGGATTTCATAGACAGCCCTGACCCTGTGTTTTTTAATATCTTACTGCTTCTGGCCATGGTATCTATTATAACACTTGTAAATTTCATCTGTGACTGTGGTCTTGAGATCTCAAAGAGGAAAATGCAGGTCGTGATGTGGGAGAAAATGTACTCCCGCATACTCTCCGCCAACATGGAGACGTTTGAAAAACGCGCACCGGGAGAATACATGACACAGGTCTTATCCGATTCTGGATACGTGGGGGCCGTAGCGGGGGTGTTCATCCCTGCCATTGCCATAAATGTATTCCGATTTGTATCATATCTCATAGCCCTGTTCTTTCTCAGTCCCGTCCTAACAATGGTGCTACTTCTGATGCTCCCCGTGTTCTATGCTGTCTACAGGAAGCATTCAAAGGAGGTGCTTTCATGGTCTGCTGCGGAGAGGGAAGCATACTCGGATGTGATGGAAAGCCTGCGTGTCAGGATTGAGGGCAGGAACACGATCAAATCGCTGTGTGCAGAGGAGAATGCTCTAACCGCTTTCAGGAGGGACATCACCGCTTGGTACAAACGCATAAAGTCACTTGTTATAGTGGGAAGGAAGTACGCACATATGTATTCCTTCCTATCCTCAATCATACCTTTGATGCTTCTGAGCGCAGGTGTGTATCTGGCGACGGCCGACCCGGCGCTGACACTGGGAACCATAGTAGCCTTTTTCTATCTATCTATGAACGTTCTCGGTCCATTTGCAACGCTAACAACTGACTTAGGTGCAACCTCCCAGACATATCCCATGGTTAGGCGAGTGGAAGAGATCCTCCATATGCCGCCGGAATATGAGGGCACAGAAATCCTTGAGAGAGCCCGGACTATAGAGCTCAGAGATGTGGTGTTCTCATACGGTGACAGGACAGTCTTCATGGGCATATCCCTCGCATTCAGCGAGGGTGAACTGGTGGGGGTGGTCGGAGAGACAGGCTGTGGCAAGAGCACACTTCTCGGTCTTTTGAACGGGTTCCGCCGACCGGACTCTGGGAGCGTTCTAATAAATGATTTTCCGGTGGAGCATTATCGACTGAGGTCCATACGGGACAGAATAGTTCTGGTGACGTCGCGGGATGTGATATTTCCCGGCACCGTTTATGACAACATAACGCTGTGGAAGAAACACCCCGTTGAAGAGGTATTGAGGGTAGCGGAGATTTCCGGTGTTCTCCGGGACTTCCCAAATCTGGATGAAAAAATAGGTCCAGGGGCAAAGGATATATCCGAGGGGCAGAGACAGAGAATATGCCTTGCAAGAGCCCTCCTGAAATCTCCAGATTTCCTGCTACTTGATGAAGCGCTTTCCGGTGTAGATTCGCATCTGGAGACGGAGATCATGGAAAACATCAGAAGAAACTATCCATGGATGGGGTTGATTGTGGTGTCACATCGCCTGTCCACAATCGCCCAAATGGACAGGGTTATCGTGCTGAGGGACGGCAAAGTTCAATGCGATGGCGCGACCAACCGGGTTATGCAGGTATGTGGGGAGTTCCATAGACTTATGGAGAGACAAATGATACCTGCATAATATATTTATTACGCAATATACCTCAACTTCCTCCTTTCCTTCCGTATCTCCTTGAAGATCTCCTCCACCATCTTCTCCGCGTCATCCTCGTTGATACCCACCCGCTTCACGAGGAACCCCTTCACCTCTTCCCTGCTCAGCCCCTTCTCTATCCTCTCCATGACCATCTTTATAATGCGGTCAAAGACGAGTTCCTGAAACTCGCTTCTCAGTTCAAGGCGGTCAACCATCATATAGAGGCCCGTTAGGAGCGCGGTTAGCGCATCGTCAAAGACCTGCTTGTTGAAGGACACGAGGTCCAGGTCCAGCCGTATGGTGATGGTCTCACCGTCTCCCAGAAGGGTGAACTTCATCATATTCGTCTCGTTGTTCAGATGCAGAAGACTCTTGTATATCTTCAGCCGCTTCGCGAGTTCAAAGGAGTCCGTGTCAAAGGCCGTGTCNAGAAATATGTGGACGAAGTGGNCGTTCACCACGATCAGGAGGGGGAACGGAACCTTCGGATGCTCCGCCATTATGTAGTATATGCCCTCTTCCTCCCTCTCCTCCACGTTCCAAGGGAGGTCCACCAGGTCCTCGGAGTCGTCCGAGCCCTCCCGGAGCCATTTTGATATTATCGGCCCCCACCGATTTCCGTTCTGAGGAAGTTCCTCTCCCACGGTATCACCCACTGCCGACATAACAATGGCAAAATCATGAGATAAACTTTTCCATTTCCAAAGGTTTTTGAAGGGGAGGCAAGGTTTAATAAACCACCCCATGATGGGGGTTCCATGTGCCTCGCCTATCCGGGTAAGGTGGTGGAGATCAGCGGCGACACGGGAAAGGTTGATTTCGGTGGAGTTGTGCGGGAGGTCAATTTGAGGTTCGTGGATGTCAGCGTCGGCGACTACGTCATAGTTCACGCCGGCTTTGCCATCCAGGTGCTGGACGAGGAGGAGGCGAGGCGCTCGCTGGAGGCGTGGGAGGAACTCCTCGGAGGTCTGGAGGGTGCATGAACTCTCCATCGTCACGGGCATCATAGACGCCGTCAGGGAGGCCATCAAGGACCGGGACATAGAGGCCGTGGAGGAGGTCGTCGTTGAGATCGGCGAACTGATGTTTCTCTCACCCGACCAGATGCGCTTCGTCTACGAGGCGCTCACGGAGAACACGCCACTTCAGGGCTCACGCCTCACCATAGTTATCAGCAGGGCGCGCATTTCCTGCGAGAAGTGCGGCTATGAAGGCGAGATCACCGTTGAGGAGGACCCCCTCTATCATTATGTTATGCCGATCTTCTCCTGCCCCGAGTGTGGTGGTTCCGTGAGGATCACCGGGGGGCGCGACTGCTACCTCCGCGAGGTGCGCGTGCGCGTTTAGAACGATGCCTTCAGGACCACGATGCCCTCTTCCAGCGTTATCGCTATGGGCAGTTTTCCCGTCACGTGGTTTGTCCCGCGCATCTTCAGAACTTCCAGGTATTTTCTGCGCGCGTCGCTCTCCTCCTCCATCATGAGCAGTATTATGCCGTCAGCCGCGTAGGCCACCTCGGGCGGGTACATCTGTCCGGGCGCCACCTCTCCCGTCAGCACGGTGGTCGCCTGCCAGTTTTTAAGGTCGGTCGTGAGGTCGTAGAGGAACGCCCTGTACTCCTCTCCGAGGAAGTTGCCCACCACGGTTATGGGATCTATTACCACCCTCTGGGGCATGTACTGGGCTATCTTGTCGTCTATGAAACTTATGAGGTCCTCGGCGGATGCCCTCCTGACCATGTGCCCCATGTCCACGTAGTGTATGAGTTTCCCGAAATCCTCCTTACGGAGGAACTGGAATCGGGATGCGAACCTGAGCATCCACTGCGTGGGCTCGCTGAGCGTGGTGAAGTACAGACCCACTTCCCCGTTCTCCGCTCCCTTGCTGAGGAACTGAAGGGCCATCGTGGTCTTTCCCGTTCCCGCTGACCCCGCCACCAGTATGACGGCGGGATAGGGGAAACCCCCTTCAACTAGGTCGTCCAGACCTCTAACACCCGTCGGAATCCTAACCAGATTGTCCAACAACATCACCTCCTGGTATCTCAACATCCTTGAAGAACCAGTCCTTCTCCACCCTCAGGACGAGGTCCGAGTATATGCGGGAGACCTTGAACAGGTGCTCCTGATGATTTGAATCTATTGTGATTATTCCACGAAGCGACCCTATTGCCTTAACCTTCAGGGCGAAATTTCTTATGAAATCCGACACGCGTCTGAAGGTGTTGTAATACATAAGCGTGGAGACGTTGTCTATCAGTATGAAGTCCACAGCACTCAGGTCAATTCTGTCCGCCTCCTCGCCCGTCCAGCTGTATCCCTTGGTGAGCATGTTCTCAAACAGGTCTATCTCAAATGGACCGCGGGTGAAACGCGTTCTCTCCCTTTTCAGCTCCAGACCTGAGTAGTTGAGTATGAGGTCAATGTATATCACGTTTTCCTGCGGTATTTTATGCAGGTCCATGAGGTAGGCCATGTACTGATGCGGCCTGTCCACGGTGACAACTATGCCGCGGTACCCCCTTTCCTGAAGGAGGAGCGCAAGGAGTATCAAATTGAGGCGGGCTATCTGCGTGTAATCGGTGTCAAAGAGATGCATCCCCTTGAGGTCGTCCATCTTCGCGTCCAGGTATCTCATTATCCTGATGTCCTTCTCGTTCATGGCGGCACCTCCCACACGACCTCTCTGCTCTCCTCGCCCTCAAGGCTCACCCTCAGGGTGCCCTTTTCAAAGACCACAGATATGCGGGTGTAGGGGCATACCGCCCCGTCATCCCCCTCCACTATCAGCCCGAGGGCTTTCAACTCGCGAAACTTCTTGTAGCACGTGCTGGGGGAGATAACCCTTCGGAGTGATATATCGGAGCACCTGACGGGTCTGTTGACGGCCTCATCCAGTATCTTAAGGGCCGCCTCGCTGGAGAGCGCTCCCACGATTCTCAGAACGTCCATGGTGTGGCGTATAGAGAAACGATAGCATAAAAAAGTTTCATCTAAAATTCCAGAGGTGTGAATGGGAGGGTCATCTTTAACAATTCCCTGACAGATCACGTCAGTTCCGCCTCTTCCTTTCTATCGCCCCTGAAAACTATTCTGAGCTTCATCTTCCCATCTTCCATGAATATCTGGAATTCGCGCACGGTGCTCCTGTAGAGAGTTATCCATTTGCCTTTCTTCGTCAGTCTCCTGCCAGCCTCTTCCAGGAGTCCGAGTTGGAGCAGGTCCTTTATGCGTCTGTAGGTGACCGCTATGGGAATGCCGAGTTCCCGACTGAGCGTTATGGCGTCCTTTGGTATCCCCAGTGTGGCTCTCAGAATGCGCGCCGAATATGGGTCCGATAATTTCTGAGACAGTTCCCATGCCTTTGCGGGGTCTATGGGCATCCGGAGCAACACCTCAGAGGAGCGGAAGCGTTTTCAGCGTGTACCTGTTTTTCCTGACCACCGGGCGCAGGGCGTAGTTCAGCGTGAGCGGCTTCTCGCCCTTCACCACCATTATGCCCTCTATGTTCATGAACACTATTTCCTTGTCAAAGTACATGCCCTCCAGCGCACTCACCATCTTCCGCGGCGCAAGCAGAATCACTATCGCGCCCTTTTTCTTGAGGTGCGTGAAGAGTGAATAGGCCTCCAGGTTGAGCATCTCCCTGTAGAGCGTCTTGAGCGTGTCCACGCCAGCGATGAACAGGTAGGGCTCCTTCCTGCCCTGCATGTGGTACTCTATTATGTCGGGCGACAGTTCCCTCACGAGGCTCTGCCCCTCTAAAAATATATCCGGCCGCCCGAAGAAGTCCGCAACAACGATGCCCTCCGGCTCCTCCCCGAGCGATGTCCGCATGGCGTGGAACACGTTGTTCTTGGCCACCATCTGGGAGGGTATGAACAGTATGCCCAGCCCCCTCTTCCACGCCGAGGCCATTATACCGGACATGACCGATATGAGGTATTCGGACTTGGCGTTGTCCTCCACCACGAATAAGTTGATGGAGCCGGGTTCAAAGGGCTCAAACGCCTCGGTTAGACCCTTCGCGCCCCACCCGTACCCCCTCGGCCTGTCGTCCATAACCATGCCCATGCTGAGCGGATCAACCTCTCTCTCATCCACGACAGTGAAGCGCCCGTTCCACAGGGTGTATATCCTTATGGGCTTCCTTATTTCGTATCCCCGCATCTTCTGTATGTATATCTTCCGGAGGATCCCGCCCCGCGTGTACTCCGCGTAGAGCTGCACCACCGCATCGCCCAGATATTCAACGGGGTGCCTCTCATCGCTCTCCATGACGTATATCACGTTCGCCTTCGCCTCCTCCACGAGGTCCTGCTGTATGATACGTGCCAGGTCCGATTCGCTCACCCCGTACAGTTCAGAGAAACCCTCCAGGGAATCTATTATTATGAGCGGTTTCTTGTCCAGGTTTCCCTCCACGAAGTCGTATATGCTCTCCAGTTCGGGGAATATGCTGCCGTATTCCAGCGTGATGCCTTCCTCGTCCACCTCCACGGCGCTCCCCTCTATCCGCCCCTCCAGAGCGTGGAGCCCTCTCCTGCTGAGTCTCCCCCTGCCTCCCTTGCCTTTTTCCCCCTTTCTGTGGAGCATGTCCTCGGCCCACGGGAACTGCGATAGAAGGCTCTCATCGCCCACGCGGGATGTGAAGTACTTCACCGGGTACCTCCTCATCAGCGACTTTCCTATCTCAAGCACGAGCGTGGTCTTCCCGCTGCCCGGCGGCCCCTTTATCACCATGGAGTGCCCGCCCGGCGACCTGAAGAACCTCAGGAACTCTTCCGGTACGTTTCCAGCCACGATATCTCCCTCCTTTGCAGCATATCCTCAAGGTCCACCATGGTCTTCTTAAGAATGGACGCCTCCTTCTGGTCAAAGGCGCCAAAATCGGTGAAGAAGAACCCTATCCCGAACTTTTCCATTATGTGACTGCGTATGAACTCTATGTTCCTTATCACGTTGGAGAATGGGTTGTAGATTGTGAGGTATTCCAGACAGTCCATTATTATTATTGGGCTCTCATGGCTCTCTATGAACTTCACTATCCTGTCTGTGAGCATGGTGAGGTTGTGCGGCTTGACCCTCCCCATCCCCACGAGGTCCGTCACCCAGATCCTCTCCCCCACCGGGAGCGAGTTGTCAAACACCTCCGGCCGGAAGCGCGTTATGTGGAGCGCCTCTTGGGCAAAATCCTTCAGATATGTGTTGTACAGGAAGGAGAACTCAACGGACCTGTGGGGCATTATGCGCACGAACTTGCCCCACATCATATGATGGAGCAGTTTTATCCTGCTGTGCCCCTGAAGATACCTCTCCTTGGAGACCTTCAGGAGGTACATCTCAAGGGACAGCATATCAACGAAGTCGTCCCCGGTCCTGACAATGAGCGGCAGATTCATTTCCTTCTTGGGCGAAATCGGGGTGGAGGCGACAACCGTCAGCACAGAGTCCAGGTTGAGTTTCTCCAGCATCTGGGCTATGTCGTCCACGAGCGTGTCCTCCACGAGAAGGACCACCGGCTGGTTGTGCTTGAGCACCTTCTCTATGGACCTCTCCGTGGAGAGCGAGATGGACTCCACGCTGCCTATCCTCAGGTATATCTCATCCTCCTCCCCGACCTTGTGCCCCACCCCCACCATGGTTCTGGCATCTATGCCCTGGGGGTACAGGAGTGACTGTGCGATCTTGAGAAAGGTGGGGTCGCTGTGAATCACCATGACGGACGTTGAGTTCATCTCTTTAAGTATCAATTAAAGATATTATTTAACTTTTTCTGAGACGGCGGGGTTATATGGATTATATACCCTGCGCGGTTTATTTCGGAATCGGACCGAGTTCTCTGAGTTCTTCCACAAACTCCTCAACAACGCGCGCGAACTTCTCGCCCTCCGAGGCGGATATCCACTCCAGCCGCACGCGCTCCGGCTCTATCCCGGCCGCTTTCAGCAACCCCCTGAGGAGCGCAACCCTTCGCCTCGCCTTGAAGTTGCCCGCGCTGTAGTGGCAGTCACCCGGGTGACACGCGCCTATGAGCACGCCGTCGGCCCCCTTATCCAGCGCCTCCAGCACGAACAGCGGTTCTATACGTCCGGAGCACATCACGCGCACCGGCAGCACGTTCGGCGGGTATTTCAGCCGCGAGACGCCGGCGAAGTCGGCGCCGGCATAGGCACACCAGTTGCAGAGGAAGGCAACAACGACGGGTTCATATTCCCCGCTCACAGCACACCACCTCCCCCCGCGTTTCGCGAGACCTTCAATATCTCCGCGTAGGAGAAGACGGGCCCGTCTTTGCACACGTAGAGGGGCCCTATGTTGCACCGCCCACACTTCCCTATCCCGCACTTCATCCTGCGCTCCAGAGTTGTGTATATGTCCTCCGGCGGAAAGCCCATATCCGCGAGTGCCTCCATAACGAATTTGATCATTATGGGCGGACCGCATGTGACCGCAACCGTGTTCTCCGGGCTCGGCTTCATCTCCCTCAGAACGTCTGGGACCATCCCCACGAGTCCATCCCATCCCTCCTCCGGCCTGTCTATGGTAAGGTGGAGCGAAACATCATTTCTCTCAGCCCACGCCCTCATTTCCTCGCGATAACAGAGGTCCCGGCTGGACCGCGCACCGTAGAGCACCGTGAGGGAGCCGTACTCTTCTCTGTGGCTCAGCACATAGCCGATGAGCGAGCGCAGGGGTGCGGCTCCGATGCCCCCGCCGATGATCAGGAGATCCCTCCCCCTCCATTCCTCCACGGGGAACGGCCTTCCGTAAGGTCCTCGTATACCCAGCGTCTCTCCCACCTCCGCGCGGTGGAGCGCCGATGTGACCCTGCCGAGTTTCATCACGCTGAACTCTATGTAGCCGTCGCCCTTGGGCGGGGATGAGACGGCAAATATGGCCTCTCCCACGCCCATCACGCTGACCATGACGCACTGCCCCGGGGCGAAGGTGAATGTGCCCCCATCCTTCAGCGACACGCGGAACGTCTTTATAGGCCTCCTTCCCACCGTCTCTACCCTGATCTCCTCAATCCTCGCGAGGCGCGGGAGATAGGGGCTATCCTTCATCGCCTCACCACCTCCGATATGATCTCCTTTATATCCACGTTCACGGGGCAGTGCTCCGCGCATCTGCCGCATCCCACGCATCCAACGAGGCCGAAGAGGTCCACGTACCATCTGAACTTGTGGTATATTCTGTTCTTCACCCTGTGCACTCTCTTCGGGCGGGGGTTGTGTCCACTCGCCTCCAGCGTGTACTCGGGGTACATGCAGGAGTCCCAGACCCTCACACGCCTTCCGGATGTTAGCCCTGCCTCATCCTGAATGTCAAAGCAGTAGCAGGTGGGGCAGAGATATGTGCATATACCGCAACCTATGCACCTGGCTGCTATTTCCTCCCATATGGGGTCATCGCCCATGTCCTCCAGGCGGGCGATGAATCGCTCCACATCCAGCGTCTTCATGGCTCTCTCCGCCTGCCTCCGCCTCTCCTCAATCTCCCCGAGAAGTGCCTCGTCTGCCTTCCGCAACATATCTCTAACGACCTCCAGCGCCCTCCGTCCCCTCTCCGTCACGGCCAGGGCACAGTAGCCACCTGACACCTCTACAAGGAGCACATCCAGCCCGTCCTCATCGAAGGGAGAAGAGCCGAGAGATGTGCAGAAGCACCATCTTTCAGGGGATGTGCAGGCGAACCCCACGAGGAGCGCGTTCTCTCGCCTTAGCGTGTAGTGCACATCCTCCGGAGGCGATGAAAACACGGGGTCCAGCAGTTTGAGTGCCCCCGCCTCGCAGGGGCGGATGCCCACCACCGCTATAGGGCTCTCCGGACGTTGGGCCGGGCTGAGGTGCACCCTCTCCCCGCGCAGGGAGAATTTCAGAAGTACCTCTGTCTGGGGGAGAAAGGCGGCCTTGGGGGATGTGAACGGCCTCTTGCTGAGCTCCACATCTTCATGGTTTTCAACGAACGTGAATGTGACAATTCCATCTCTTCTTGCGGGCGCGTAGAGCATAAACCTCTCCCCCAGCTCCCTAATGAACGCGTGAAATGCGTCAGGCTCCATGAACCACCATTCAGCCATGGCCATCACCTACAGTATGAACCCTTCCGGGTCGCGCGGGTCGTACGCCCCCAGCAGGGGCTTCGCCTTCGGGTCCATTCCCGGGACGTAGTTGAACATCCTCTCAACGTCCCTCGCCATCTTACGATTGAGCTCCATCAGAGGCACGTCTGCCGGACAGGAGAACTCGCAGGAACCGCATTCAACGCACCTGCCCGTGAGGTGATACGCCCGTATGAGGTGATACAGCGTGTTTTCGGAGACCTCTACGGACCTGTACACCCACTGGGGGTCCAGGCATTCCAGCGCGCATCCGTCGCAGTAGCACAGCGGGCAGGCGTTGCGACACGCGTAGCACCTTATGCACCGCGAGAAGGCATCCTCCCAGTATTTCGCTCTTTCCTCCGCCGGAAGGGATTCAAGATGCGCGAGATTCTTATCCTCCGCGGGCCTGCCCTCTATGCCCTCGCCGATCAGCACATCGTAGAGGGGCGGTGTGGGATACCTGCACAGCAGACAGGTCTCGTGGAGCACATCATCCCTGGAGAACACCTTCCTGCGTTCACCCTCCACAACGACCCTCTCACCTGCGAGGGTAACCCTCGCATCTTCCATCGCGAGCACGTCATCCCCAAGTTTACGCGGGTCCACCATCCCCGGACAGGGCACGCCTATTGTGTAGACATCATCCGTTGAGATGCCGTTTTCCTGCATCATCTGTATCAGGGCGCGGGCTGTACAGCCCTTCGCCACCACTCCGTATTTACCCTGCAACCCTCCGTTCTCCTTCATCTCGAACTTCAGCCACGTGGCCAGGTTCTGCATGCAGAAGGGGTTGAAGATGAGCATATCCACTTTATCCGGGTCGGATATGGCGACGGGACGTGCCCTGTACCAGACAGAGCCGCGGGCGTATCCTATTACACAGTCCACCTCGCCACTCGCCAGCAGGTCCCTCGCAACCTCCCTCATACGCCCTTCGTCAATCATACGTCTCCACCTTCCTTATGGGGTGCCTCAGGGGACCCAGCTTTCCGACTCTGTCCGCCACCTCCCTTGCCATCTCCGCGAACTTCTCCCCCTCGGCCGCGGAGGCCCACGTGAGCACCACTCTGTCCTCCTCCAGCCCGACAAAGCTCAGCAGGTTTCTCAGGAGTGCAATCCGTCTTCTCGCTATGTAGTTGCCATGCCTGTAATGGCAGTCGCCGGGGTGACAGCCTGCCACCACAACACCATCTGCCCCGTGGCTGAGCGCGTAGAGGACATGGAGGGGATTCACCCTGCCGGAGCACATGACCTTTATGACCCTAAGGTTCGGTGGATATTTGAGGCGGGAAACCCCCGCCAGATCCGCGGCGGCATAGGAACACCAGTTGCAGAGGAACGCGACTATCCGTGGCTCATACTTCTCCCTCACTCACTCACCACCTCCGGAGAGCGCCTTGATTGCCGCGAGAATCTGATCATCCCGGAATCCGCGCGGCTGAATGGCCGATGAGAGGCACGCGGAGGCGCACAGCCCGCAGCCCTTGCATACTGCTTCGTTAACTCTCGCCACCGTTTTCTCCTCCTCCACCAGTTCTATGG
Organism: Candidatus Aciduliprofundum sp. JdFR-45; assembly: GCA_002011395.1. Classification (GTDB taxonomy): domain Archaea; phylum Thermoplasmatota; class Thermoplasmata; order Thermoplasmatales; family JdFR-45; genus JdFR-45. The sequence continues at coordinate 921 of MTNG01000091.1, read as the reverse complement.
CTGAGTAGGGGCAGACCTCCACGCACGTGCCACAGCCGCGGCAGAGTTCCTCGCGCACCTCGGGATAGAGCGGCTCCAGTTCCAGCCGGCGGTGCGAGAGCAGGGCACATGCCCTGGCCGCAGCCCCTGATGCCTGTGCGACTGTATCTGGTATATCCTTGGGGCCCTGGCACACGCCTGCGAGGAATATTCCGTCTGTGAGGGTTTCCACGGGCCTCAGTTTGGGATGTGCCTCTAAGAAGAAACCGTCGCCGCTCCTTGATATGTTCAGCACGCTGGCCATGCGACCTGCGTCCTCTCTGGGCACGATTGCGGTTGCGAGGACCACGAGGTCCGCCTCCATGTCCGGATGTCCCTCACACTTCACGATGACCTTGTCACCCTTTCTCAGGACTCTTATCTCATCGTCCAGTTCACGCCGTATGTATATTGCGCCCTCATCTCTCACCCTGTTGTAGAACTCTTCAAATCCCTTTCCGAAGGCGCGCACGTCTGTGTAGTATATGAACACCTCCGCATCTGGTATTTTTTCCTTTATCAGGTGGGCGTGCTTTGCGGTGTACATACAGCAGACGCGTGAGCAGTACTCCCTTCCGCCGCGTTCGCGCGAGCCGACGCACTGAATGAAGACGATGCGCTCCGGAATTTTTCCGCGTATCGTTATCTTTCCGCCGGTGGGGCCGGATGCGGAGCAGAGCCGTTCAAACTCCAGCCCTGTTATGACACGTTCGCCGTCGTAACCCCATTTCTCATCCTCTGATGGATCGTACATGTCAAAGCCCGTGGCGACCACTATCGCCCCGACCTCCAGCTCCAGAAGTGTGTCCTCCTGCGAGTGCGCTATGGCATTTGCCTCGCAGTGCCTTTCGCACTCCCTGCAGACGCTGCAGACGGAGCAGTTGAGACATCTCCCCGCCTCTC
>MTNG01000050.1 GCA_002011395.1 Candidatus Aciduliprofundum sp. JdFR-45 | reverse complement strand
CCGCCGCCCCATTCGCTGGTCATTCCGGGACCGCTGCACTTCATGGAGGAGGAGGCGCTTCGGGTTCTCGCGGGGTGGAGGGGAGAATAGAGCGGACCGCCTCAAAGTCCTCAAGGTCGAAGGCCATATAGTTCTCCTCCCTCAATGCCGCCTTGTTTGATATCCTCCTCGCTATCACCCCGAACTGTGTCTTTTTACTCTTAAGACGCACGTACCCGCTTTTTCTTTCAAGGTCTCTGAGTATCCTTCTGGCATCCCTGAGACTCAGATTTTTCCACTTGACCTCAAAGAATGCAACATCCCCTGTGCCCGGGTTGAACGCGACGATGTCCACCTCCTGTTCCCTGTCCCACCACCTGCCCATCCTTGTAAAGCGGAATGGGAGGTCTCCGGCGCTGTTCAGGCGCAGCAGAAACTGCCTTGCGACGTCCTCGAACACCTCACCCAGGTAGGTGTTGAACTCCTCCGCGAGATCGGAGAACCTTATCGTGCCGATCTCTATCTCGTCCCTGAAGGGGTACACGAATTTCAGCCAGAAGCGGTAGTACATGTCCTTCACGCGGTATACGCCCCTCCTGCGCTTTCCGACGGCGGTTATGGGGTACTCCCTTCGGACGAGGTCAAGGGTCTCCAGCGTTTTGAGGTATTTCGGGAGGTTTGTGATGGCGATCTTCGTCTCGTCTGATATCTCCGCCAGTTTGGTTCTCCCCTCGTTAATGGCCCTCAGTATGTTCAGGTAGTTGATGGGCTCCCTCAGTTCGTCCTTCAGCAGCCTCTCGGCGTCCTCGTAGAGTATGCTGACCCTCCTGTAGAAATTCCTCTCTATGTTCTCCTCGACCCTCAACCGCTTGTCAAAGTACTGGAAGTAGGCGGGTATGCCGCCTATGCACCCGTAGACCTTCACGAGGTCCTCCCAGGAATACCCCGGGAAGGCATCCTTCAGGTAGAAGAAGGGTATCTGTGAGAGTTTGATCTGCGCCGTCCTCCTCCCGTATAGAGGGTTTCTGTACGACAGGAGGCTCTCCATGGTTGATATGGAGGAGCCGAGGAGTACCAGCATTATTTCTGAATCCCTCAGAATCTCGTCCCATATGTACTGGAACTGCGATGGGATGGACTTATCCTCCTCCACCCAGTAGGGGAACTCATCTATGACAAAGACCATCTTCCCGAACTCCCTGACCCTTTCAAAGAACTCCTCCAGACTGCGGGCTTCTATGAAGGTGTTGAACTTCTTGCCGAAATTCCTCACCATCCGATTCAACTCTATCTCAATGGGCTCCTTCCTCGCCAGGAAGTAGAAGGCCCTCTTGCCCGATATGAACCTCTTCATCAGTTCCGTCTTCCCTATTCTCCTCCGCCCGTAAATCAGGACGAGGTGCGCCCTGCGCTGTGTGTGGAGTTCTTCCAGTTCCCGCAGTTCAGCATCGCGGTTCACGAATTTTAGTACCATGTTATTTAGTATTACGTTATTAAATTTTAAGTTTTCGCCGCGGCGAAGAAAAGTAAATTAACCACCTGCGCTATTATTTGCGGGAGGTGACGGGAGTGAAGAGCATAGAGGAACTCGCGAGGAAGGCGATGGAGCTCAAGGAGAGGGGCATGACGAACAAGGAGATAGCCACAGAACTGCACCTCTCAACGACCACGGTTCGCTGGCTTCTGGAGAGGAGGGCCGAGGAGAAGCCACCGGTGGACGTGAAGATTGGCTGGCGCTCCATAGGCATTTACCCGCACAGGATGGCCCTGATCTCTCAGATATTCGTGGATATAATATACGAGGAGATGGCGAAGAGGGATTTCACCGTTGATTCCATAGTGGGCATCAACGTGAACGGCGTGCCGTATGCCACTTTCATGGCCGAGGAGATGGGCGTTGAACTGATAATATACAGGCCGCATCCCCAGCGGAAGGAGGGCGCCTTCAGTTCAAACTACGCTTCCATAAAGAACAAGAACGTGGTGATAGTGGACGACGTGATGAGTACCGGGGAGACCATGGAGCGCGCCATAGAGGATGTGAGACGCGAAGGCGCGAACCCGGTGCTGTGCCTCGTGCTGGTCAACAAGACGGCGAAGGACGAGGTGGCCGGCGTCCCGCTGAGGGGTCTGATACGGGCGAGGGTCGTCTGACTCTCATCTCCTGCCCATGAGCTCGTCGTAGAAGGCGGACATATCCACGTCGTCCTCCACCTTCTTTCTCTCTTTCTTTCGCATCTCCTTGGGCACACCTATCCCTATCAGGTAGGGGTGGTAGAGAAGGTGGATTATTATGGTCAACGCGATGAAGACAATCACCGTGCATATAAGCTCTTCTGTGGTCATCCCCTTCTCTCCTCCTTCATCTTCATGGAGAGGAGATCTCCGAGGGTGAGGGCACCGCCCTTGGCCTTCCCGCGGTCAACCCTCACGGGTGTCACCTTTTCGGTGAGTTTTATCCCCAGCGCCTTCTCCAGTTTCCTTATGAGTTTTCTGTCCGGGTGCATCTCGCCCCTCTCTATCTTGGCAACCACGCTCTCCTTCTCCAGAATTCTCCGCGCGAGTTCCTCCTGTGTCAAACCCATCTGAAGCCGGGCATTTCTCACCCTCTCGCTGTAATCCTCCGCGAGGACCTCTTCCTCCTCAAGGGGCACATCCCTGTAAACGGGCCTGTCCTTCCTCCTCAACCTCTCCCTTATGATGCTCGGATTGCCGGGGGCGTAGTACTTCTCCTCCCCCTTCTTGAGGGTTCGCCCGTGACGGGCGCATGAATCGCAGACGTTGAGCACAACGCCCTCTATCAGCACCTTCTTCAGTCGCGGCATGGATTTTCCGCAGAGTTCGCATTCCGGCATTTCCTTCACCTTACCAAAGGATATATATGGCAGAAGATTATATGTGATTTGCGTTCGGTGAGATCATGTCACGAGAAGGCGAAGAGGTTGAGGAGCAGAGAATCTTTGCGGAAGAGGATGCGGAGGAGCTCATGCGCCAGATACGCATACTGGAGGAGGAGAAGCGCTTTCTGGAGAGCGAACTCCGCAGGATGCAGATAGAGATAGACCGTCTCAGGAAGGAAATAACGAGGTTGAAAGCACCTCCGCTTCTCCTGGGAAGCGTGGAGGATGTGCTGGAGGACGGTCGCCTTGTCATAAGGAGTTCATCCGGCCCTTCCTTCGTCGTCCACGTTTCTCAGCACATAGACAAGGATAAACTCCGCCCGGGCGTGCGGGTGGCGCTCAACAAGCAGTCGCTGGCCATAGTCACCGTTCTCCCCGAGGCCTACGACCCGGACGTGGTGGCGGCGGAGATCATAGAGAAGCCGGATGTGACCTACGACGATATAGGTGGCCTTGATGAGCAGATAAGGGAAATTAAGGAGGCCGTGGAACTGCCTCTCCTCAACCCGGAACTTTACAGGAAGGTGGGCATAGACCCGCCGAAGGGCGTCCTCTTGGTGGGGCCGCCCGGAACAGGAAAAACGCTCCTCGCGAAGGCCGTGGCGAGGCACACGCAGGCGACCTTCATACGCGTGGTGGCGAGCGAACTGGTGCGGAAATACATAGGCGAGGGCGCCCGGCTGGTCCGCGAGCTCTTCGCCCTCGCACGGAAGAAGGCGCCCAGCATACTGTTCATAGACGAGATAGACGCCATAGGCGCGAAGAGGATAGACCTCGCCACGTCGGGCGACAGGGAGGTCCAGCGCACCCTCATGCAGCTTCTCGCCGAGATGGACGGCTTCGAGCCGCTGGACAACGTGAAGATAGTCGCGGCCACCAACAGGCCGGACATACTGGATGAGGCCCTCATGAGGCCGGGGCGGTTTGACCGCATAATTGAGATACCCCTGCCCAACTTGGATGCGAGGGAGGAGATATTCCGCATACACACACGCAGGATGAACGTGAAGGGCATATCCTTCAAGGTTCTGGCGAAGAAGACGGAGGGCATGACGGGTGCGGACATAAAGGCGATATGCACCGAAGCGGGCCTCTTCGCCATACGCGACGGGCGAGACCACGTGACCATGGAGGACTTTGAGAGGGCGATACAGAAGGTTGCGTACGGCGGGGAGTACAGAAGGGAAAGGGTGAACTTCCACATTTACGGATGATGAGGTTCCGCGTCAAGAACAGGAGGCCCGAGGAGGTCTATACGTCTCCCCTTCGCTATTTTGATGGAGAGCGTGCCCGCAGATATGCCCGCTCCGGTGCGATACGCAGGACGCAGGAGATGCACGCCGCCCGGATAGTGGAACTCCTCAACCTCGCGCCGCCTCTGCGCGTCTTGGACGTTGGATGTGGCCCTGGCTTCTCATCCCTCTACCTCATGTCGCTCGGCTTTGACGTCACGGGCGTGGATATAAACCCGCACATGCTGGATATAGCGCGCGGCAGGGGTGTCCGGTGCATCATGCACGATGTCACGGTGCCGAAACCCATCGGTGAGTACGAAGCGGTTATCTCCGTATCCGCGGTGCAGTGGTTCTCCTCCGACGGTGAGAGGGCACGTGGCTTCGTGGAGTTCCTGAAGATGAACCTCGTTGAGGGCGGTTGCGCCGGCATACATCTGCATCCAGCGAGCAGCGAGGAGGTGCTCAGATTCGCCCGCCTCTTTCGGAGAGGTTTCACCGGTGGGGTGCACGTGGACAATCCTGATGACCCGGGGCGCCGTGCAGTATACATTCTATTGAGGAGAGCATAGGCGTCCGCAGAAATGCAACAACTCTAATTTTTTGAAGTTTATTTTTCAAAAATAGAACCTTTTTTGCGTTTATTTTCCATTTTTTAAAAAGTCCATCCGAATGGTTTATATCTGATTGCCCATAATGTATAATCGTCATCAGACATTTCACGTATCACGATGACCTGCCTCCCACCACTTTTCTTTTTTCCCGTGGAAAGTTTTATAACTCCAAATCGGATACGCTTTAAGAGGGATGAGCCATGGAGATGAAGATAGAGGCGAAACACCTCAAGGAAGTGGTCAGCTTGCTGATGACCCTCGTGTCGGAGGCGAAAATAGAGGTCAGGGAGGACGGCTGGTCCATAAAGGCCGTTGACCCCGCACACATAGCCATGATCGTTCTGGACATCTCCTCCGATGCTTTTCTGGATTATCAGGTTGAGAAGGCCGAGGACGTGGGGGTGGATCTGGAGAAGATTAAGGACATACTCAAACTCGCCTCCGCGACCGATGTCATCGCCATATCCAAGGATGGTCCCGTTTTGAAGTTCAGGATAGGCAACGTGGAGAGGAGCATGACGCTCATAGACCCCTCAGCCATGACGGTGCCCAAGGTCCCCAGCATATCCCTGCCCGCGAGGGTGACCGTATCGGCAAAGGACTTTGAAAACGGCATCAGGGCCGCAGAGGACCTCTCCGACCACATAGTGCTTGAGATGAGCCCCGATGGTTTTGCCATGTCCACGAAGGGCAACGGCGAAACCGCCCGCCTGTTCATATCGCGGGAAGAATTGAAGGACCTGGAATGCGATGAGCCCGTCAGAAGCATATACCCTGTGGAATACCTGTACAAGCTCGTGAAGGCCATGAGGAGCGCCGAGAACATAGTCGTTCATCTCGGAACAGATTACCCCTTGCAGCTGGAGTTCCCCGTGGTTGACGGCCGCGGAAAGGGGATATTCCTCCTCGCGCCGCGCGTGGAGGGTTAGACCCTTCCAAACCTCTTTTTTATGAGAAACACGAGATTGCGCCACCCGTCCCTCCAGGTGTTCAGTTTCACCTCGCCGACCCTCTCCCTGTAAGGGATGGGGACCTCCCTGAACCGGAATCCTTTTTTTATGACCTCTATCTTGATCTCCTCTGAGAAGGGCATGCCATCCGCCGTGAGGTCTATTTCCTCCAGAACCTTCTTGCGGAACACCCACATTCCCGACTGAGAATCCCTCAACTTCACACCGAAAAGAACGTTGGCGGCCTTTGTGAGGATGAAGTTGCCCAGTTTGTGCGTGAAGGACATGGCTCCCTTCTCCATCATGCTGAACCGCTCGCAGGAGATGAAGTCCAGGTTCTCACGCTCCAGCATCTCCACGAGTTCGGGTATTTTCTCCGCGGGGTATGTCCCGTCCCCGTCCATGGTGACTATCACATCTCCGGTGGCAAACTGGAATCCCGTCTTGTACGCCCTGCCGTAGCCCTTTCGCGGCTCTATGATCACCTTGGCCCCCTTTTTCTTCGCTATCTCCCTTGTGGCATCCACGGAGTTGCCGTCCACTATCAGTATCTCCACATCCGCGAAATCGCGGGGTATTGAGTCAATAACCTTCCCTATGGACGCCGCCTCGTTCAGCGTCGGGATGACCACGCTAACCCTCAACTTCATACCCCCTGCATTTGAGTTTGCAGTATATATACCCCATCATCGCGAAGGAGAGGCGCAGGAGACCCCAGAAGCTCATGTTGTACGACTGGAGCAGACGGGACGGGTTGTAATGGCCCCACAGGCGCCCGTGCTTCAGGGTGAGCTGCTTTCTCCCGTAACCGTTCCAGAAGGCCTGCTTGAGGAAGGCCTTCACGGTGTCCCGTGTGCGGTGATACACAATGGCCCTCTCATTGTACGCGAACTTCGCCCCCGCCTCCACCGCCCTCAGGTTCAGGTCTATGTCCTCCGCCGTTATGAACCAGGGGTCAAAGCCCCCTATCTTCAGAAAGAGGTCCTTTCTGTAGGCGAGGTTACAGGAGGGGTACGTTATGTCCATGCCCCTGTAGAACAGCTCCACCCTTTCAAGCTTCTCAAACGGTCCGTAACCTATCTGGATGGTCTTTCCCGCCACCACGTCCGCCCCCTCGCGTATGGATTCGCGCATGGCCGCCAGCCAGAAGGGGTTAGCGATCTCATCGCCGTCTATGAAGACCACGTAGTCGCCCGAGGACTTCTCCACCCCGTAGTTTCTGCCGGCGCCCCTTGTGCACTCCTTCACGTAGAGGTATATATTGTCGTGCTCCTCCATATAGCGCCTGACTATATCCCGCGTCCTGTCTGTGCTGTTTGAATCCACTATTATTATCTCAAAGGGCGGCTCCTGTATCACTAAGGAGTCCAGCAGGTCCGATATATGCCGCTCCTCGTTCTTGACCGTTATCACCACGCTAAGGAGCACACCGTTGCCATGCCCTCGTTTAATAATACCCTTTCGCTTCTGACCGCTCACCGTTATCGTTCCGGATAACACTTCGCTGTTATCCGTCTAGATTTTTACAAAAGTTAGTTTATAAAATATGGGGACATAGTTTATCATGGAGGTGAGGGAGATGGTGACCCCTGCTGAGATGTACAATGCGGTTCTTCAGGTCCTCGTGGCCTTCGCGATAATCGCGGTCATAGTAAGACCGCGCACTGTCAGGGGGTTCGCCTTCTCCCTCGCGCTGGCTGCGATTCTGGAAACCGCGGTTGACGGCGTGGCGTACTTCTTCGGAAAGATGCTAACCCACAACCTCACGGTGCTCGTTGAACTCCCTCTCATGCTGATATTCGCAGGGGTGGTTATGGACAGCGGTGCGGTCAAGAAGGTGGGCCTACTGGTGGGGCCGGTGAACCTGTACTTCCTGCTGCAGGACGGCGCGCTGGAGGGAGACGTCCTGTACGTCATGTACCCCTTTGATAAAACACCCTTCGTGTGGAACAGTTCGCTCGTGTTCCCTATGGGCGGAGTGGAGGTCTCCGTCACGTCCCTGCTAATTGTGGCGTTGCTCGTTTACATAGGCATATCAGCGCTGGCGTTCGGACGCGGGGGCACCGCCCCTCACCTCCACCTCCCCATCACACCCTCTCACGCATCATGCTGACACCCACCCCCCTCTTTTTTCCCTTTGCGTCATCCCGATAGTTTTAAATCGGCAGAAAACTATGGTGTCCCCGTGCTTCAGGTGCTCCTCGCGCTGGTGGTGATATTCTTTCTCCCCGGCTACACGCTCATAAACGCGCTGTTTCCCGAAGAGGGCGAACTGGACCTGGAACTTGACCATCTTTACAGGATAGGCTTGGGGATAGTTATGAGCATATGCATATCCATAATCGTAGGCTTCGCGCTGGGGTATGTGGGGCTATTCTACGCGTCGTATCTGTGGGTCACCCTCTTGGGCCTCTCTGGTATTTTCTTCATCGCGGGTCTTCTGAGAGGTGCCTACCCTCATATAGGCGGATGGCTGGGCATAGAGGCGAGGCGGCTTGAGAGAAAGGGCGGACCCGAGCTGAGGGAGCTCTACGAGCTCGTAAAGAAGAGGAGAGCGCTGGAGCGCGAGATTGAGGCGTGCGACAGGTGGATGCGCCGCGGTGTGAAGGGCGACTGGGTGAAGAGGAAGAAAGAACTCATAGGGGAAATAAAGGCGCTGGACGAGAGAATAGATGAGATGCGGGGTAGGCTGGATGAGCTATAAGATGGTGATACTCGTCAGGAAGGACCTCGATATGGGGAAGGGAAAGATCGCCGCTCAGGTGGCACATGCGGCGGTTGAGTGCGCCCTCTACGCGTACAGAAAGAAACGCGAGGTCTTTGATCCCTGGTATTCGGAGGGACAGAGGAAGGTCGTGCTGAAGGCGAGCGACGAGGGGGAACTTCTGCGCTACCATGCGATCGCCCGCGCCCAGGGACTCATCACGGCGCTAATAAAGGATGCGGGGCACACGCAACTGCCTCCGGGAACAATCACATGCCTGGGCATAGGGCCGGACAGGGAGGACAGGATAGACGAGGTCACCGGGGGGCTGCCCCTCCTATGAAGCGGCACATCCGCGCTATGGGGGTGGACGACGCCCCGTTTCGCAGGGGTGAAGACGCGGAAACGCTGCTTGTGGGCGTGGTCGTTCGGGCCCCATCCTTTCTGGAGGCGGTGGAGGTCCGCCGCATAACGCTTGACGGCGACGACAGCACATCCGCTCTGGTGGACATNCTCTCCACCCCGCACGGCAGGATCGTCAGCGCGGTCATAACACAGGCCTGCACGTTCGCGGGTTTCAACGTTTTTGATCCCGTGGAGGTGCACCGGAGGACGGGAAAGCCCGTGATTTCGGTGCGGACCAGGTCGAAGAGGGACGTCGTGGCCGCCATCAGAAAGGCCGCGGAAAACTGGGAGCGTCGTCTGGAGATGATGTCCTCCGGAGTGGAATTTGAGTGGAGAAACCGCATCGTCCGCGTGCACGGTATGGAAGTGGAGGAGGCGATCAGGGTGCTGGATGCGTTCACTCAGGAGGGCTCCACCCCCGAGCCGGTGCGCCTGGCGGACCTGATCGCGGGAGCAATCGGCGAGGCCAGGAGGAAAGGGTTATGATGGCGCTGTGCCTAGCAGGTATGGGAGGTTCGCCCGAATGACGCGCGTTCTTATGCTCCTTTCAAACCCATTCACGCACGACCCGCGTTTGCACTATGAGGCTTGCGCTCTCGTAGATAGGGGGTACGAGGTCACGGTCCTTGCCTGGGACAGAAAGGGGGTGCATCCCGCGGAGGAGGAGCGCGACGGGGTCAGGGTGGTGAGGGTCAGGAACACTCGGTTTATGGAAGCGCTTCGCTACGACCTCTTCCGCCTCCGTCTGTGGTGGTCCCTCGCCTTTCGGCGCGCTCTGGAACTTCACCGCGAAACCCCTTTTGACGTGATCCACGCGCATGACCTGGACACGCTTCCGGCGGGCCTGCGGCTGAAAAAGAGGCTGAACATCCCTCTAATCTACGACGCGCATGAGATATGGGGCTATATGGTGGCGAAGGACCTGCCCGGTTTTCTGGTGAGCCATTTCCTCCGGATGGAGCGGAGGCTCGTCCGTCATGTGGACCAGATCATCACGGTCTCCGAACCGCTGCGGGAGTACTTCGAGTCCATTTCCCGCGTTCCGGTGGCTGTGGTCATGAACGCGCGTCCGCCCTTCGTGACCGAGTACACCCCGCCCGAAAACGATGTGATGACGCTTCTCTACATCGGAGCCCTGAACGAAACGAGGTTCGTGGATGGTATAATCGAGGCGATGGACGGGCTGGAGGGCGTGAGGTGCGTGATAGGGGGCGTTGGAAAGCCGGATTACGTGGAGATGCTGAGGAAAAGGGCAGTACGCGCGGGAAACGTGGATTTTGTGGGCCGCGTGCCGTTTCATGACGTCCTGCCCATGACGCTGAGGAGCGACGTCATCCTCGCCATGTTCGACCCGCGCGACCCCCTCACGAGGATAGGGCTGCCCAATAAGGCGTTTGAGGCCATGGCGTGCGGCCGACCTCTGATCGCAAGCAGGGGAACCTACGTGGGGCGCTTTGTGGAGGAGCTGGGCTTCGGGGTGACCGCGGAATACTCCGTCGGGGGTCTTCGCGAGGCCGTAATCGCTCTGAGGGACGACCCCGGGCTGCGGGAACGGCTGGGCCGAAGGGCGCTTGAGCTCGCAAAGGGGGAGTACGGGTGGGAGAGTCAGGTGAGGACGCTGGTGAGGGTGTATGAAACCTTGCAACGCTAGAGTTTTGCTGGTATATCACAGTCCGGCAACATTCGTGATGAACGATTACAGGATACTCTCACGCCATTTTCAGGTGAGGCGTTTCCAGTGGCGGGGGAAAAAGGACCTGCCCCGCCTTGCGAAATTCGTTCTCAAATCTGATATCGTGCTTTCCTGGTTTGCCGCGGACCATGCTGCCGCTGCCGTTGCCCTCTCTAGGGCCACTGGAAGAAAGAGCGTTGTCATCGTGGGGGGCGTGGATGTGGCCTGCGTTCCGGAGCTGGGCTATGGGCAGATGACACGCGGGGCCCACAAGAGGTTCTTGACGAAGTTCGCGCTGAAGAAGGCGGATGCGGTGGTGGCGGTATCTAGGTTCATAAAGGACGAGGTGAGGTCCATAGCCGGCGCGCGTCAGGTTCACGTGATATACAACGGGGTTGATCTCACCATGTTCAGGGCTGGAGAGAAGGAAAAACTCGTCACCACAATAGGCCTCGCTACCCGTCGCGGCATGGTCCTTAAGGGGGTTGATATCTTCCTCAGGGTTGCGGAGAGCGTGCCGGACGCGAAATTCTTGGTCATAGGACCCCATGACGAGGAAATAAAGGGTCCGGATAATGTGTGCTTTACAGGGAAGATCCCGCATAGAGAGGTGGCGCGTTACCTTTCCAGAACATCCGTTTACTGCCAGCTCTCATACCGTGAGTCCTTCGGTATGGGTGTTGTGGAGGCGATGTCGTCGGGATGCATCCCGGTCGTCAGCGATAGGGGGGCGTTGCCAGAGGTCGTGGGCGATGCTGGCTACATCGTTCCATATGGCGATGTGAACGCCGCAGCGCAGGCGGTGGTGCGTGCGCTGCAGGCCGGGGAAGCAGAGATGGTTAAGGCCTGCAGACGCGCCGCTATGTTCTCTCTGGAGCGCAGGGAGGATGCCCTTGTTGAGCTGCTGTGCGACCTACTTTCCGGTTAATCCGCCCACCTCTCCACCCTCTCCTTGAGAGCCGGATACGGCACCGCACCCACTACCGCATCCACAGGCTTTCCGTCCCTGAATATCACGACCGTCGGTATGCTCATGACTCCGTACCTCGCAGCTGTTGCAGGATTCTCATCTACGTTGAGTTTTCCGAAGACAGCTCTGCCGGCAAACTCCCTTGCGAGCCGCTCTATGGTGGGTGCTATCATTCTGCAAGGGCCACACCACGGGGCCCAGAAGTCCACCACCAGGACGCGGTATTTTGTCAGGGCATCGTCAAAGTTCCCGTCGGTTAGCGTTATGGGGCCGGTCACCCCCGTCTCCTCTCCCCTGAGCATTCTCATAATTATTCTCCTCCTTATCGCCTCTATCTCCCGATCCTCCATGTTATCGCCAGCGCATGGTCATATATATTTCTTGCTGGACACATGTGTGTACACTCCCCTCGCCGGAAGGTTAAATATGGGCGATGCGATGCGGTCACCATGAAGGTCGCCCTGGTACAGACAAAAGCAAACTTTTCTAGGGAGAGGGCCGTTGAGAGATTAAAACGCACCGTGATGGAAGGAGATGCAGACCTCTATGTGTTTCCCGAGATGTATCTGACTGGGTACCTCATAAGGGATGAGGTCCATAGACAGGCGCTCTCCGCGTCTTCCTCTGTGATACGCGAAATCACGGAGGTGGCCTGCTCGGCGAATACACACATCATATTCGGATTTCCGGAGAGATGTGGCACCGCGGTGTACAACTCGGCGGCGCTCGTTCATCCGGACGGCAGGGTGGATGTGGCACGGAAGATACACCTCCCCAACTTCGGACCGTTTGAAGAGGCGCTGTACTTCACTCCGGGGGAGAGGCCGGCGGTTTTCGACACGGCGCTGGGCAGGATCGGTGTGCAGATTTGCTATGACCTATTTTTTCCCGAGCTCGCCAAGGCCCAGGCGCTCGCCGGGGCGGATGTGATAGTGAACATCTCGGCCAGCCCCACGGTGTCCCGCGTCTTCTTTGAGCGTGTCCTCCCCGCCAGGGCCATAGAGAACACCGTTTTCATGATATACGTGAACTGGGTTGGACGACAGAGAAACCTCATCTTCTGGGGCGGTTCACGGTGTGTATCACCCCGCGGGATGGAGATCGCAGTGGCGCCCTACTTCCGGGAGCATACCCTCGTATGCGAACTGGATATGGATGACCTGAACGTGGCCCGCCGTCTACGTCCCACTATCAGGGATACCCGCCTCACCTTTCCAGCATCATATTGAGGAATGCCCAGAGATGCTCCGCCAGCGCCGGGTTGTCCGTGTAGCCACACGCCTCCAGGTCGGGGGAGGCGAGAAGCGCCCTTTTCCTGTCCACCACGAGGTCAGTCGCTATTATCCCCTCCCTTACGCTAACCTCGGCGGGGAAATCCATCCTGACCGGACGGTCCGTTATGATTATCACCCTCACCCCTCTCTTTACCACCCTCGCGAGTTCCCTCCCGATGACACCCTTCATCTCCGCAAATCGGGGCGAGGAAATCCACACCTCGCTCTCCGCGGCCCTAATCATCTGCACTATCTTCCCGAGCACGTTTTCCCTGCCTGAAAGGGTGTAGACGAGTTGCGGCACACCCCTATCCGACATGAGGTCGCGGAAGATCTCAAGCGTTTCAAACACGTCCTCCACCCTCTCCATGAAGGCGCGCTTTATCTGCATCAGGTCCTCCGCCTTGTACGTCTTCGGGCGCTTTCCCATAAGAACGGCAAAGCCCTTCCTTTCGAGGGAGTCCAGAACTCTGTACGCGGAGGTGCGCGGTATTCCGGAGGCGCTCGCCACCTCCTCCGGTGTTGCCACGCCCTGCAGGAGAAGCGCGAGGAAGGCGCGCGCCTCGTACTCCGAAAGCCCGAAGATGCGCATCTCCTCAATCAGGCGATCTACATCTTCCATGGGGGTTCATACCTCCCGTTGTTTAAATAATTCCCGCAGGCGCACGAAAGCGTTTTATATCGCCAACGGATTAGGTCATCTGATGCCGATGAAGACATACCTCAAGGTGACGTTCAGCAGCGAGGGAGCCCGGCCGAGCGAGATCGTGGAGCGTCTGCAGGGGCTGGGCTTCAAGCCCATCACCGGGCCCTACGACTTCGTGTACGAGTGGGATAACACCGCCACCGTGGAGGATGCGGTGTGGTTCGCGGACAAGATATACGAGACCCTGAAGGGTCTGGGCGCCCTTTTCCAGATTGAGACAATCACCGACTGATTTTTTCAAGGGTGACCGTGAAGCCCCTCACATCCGCTATTTTCGCCCCCACCGCCTCCGCCATTTTCCTCGCTGTCTCCTTCATGTCCGACCTTTCATCCGTAGCGGACCTCAGAAACCTTATCTTCACGCGCCCCCTCTTCTCCAGCTGCGCCTTTATCTCCCTCAGAACCTCCTCCGTGAGCCCCGCCTTTCCCACCTGAACTGTCGCCCGTATATCTGCCATGCTTCTCCCTCATGTAGGGATACCTCTTAACGGTTCCGCAGAGGAGGCAGGTGATGCTCACCTTCTCCCTGCGCAGTCGGATCCTCGCGCTCACACCCGGGACGAGGTATGCCCAGCAGTTCCTGCAGAGCCACATCTTCCTCTTTCTCAGGCGAATGTTATACTTCTCCGCCAGCCGCCACGCCTGCCTGACGTATATGCGCGCGATATCGTGCTCTCCGCGCGCCGCCCTCATCCTGGCATGCTCCAGCAGTATGTCTATCCTCTCGTTCGCGATCTTACGCAGATATCCGCTCTTCCTTCCCCTGTGAGGCACTTCCAGGCATTTTCCGATTTGTTATTAAACTTTCGTGCGCGCGCCCCTCAGACCGATTTCAGATATTGCGGATAGCCCGCTCCGTGGAAGCCAGCGGTTTCTGTGCTGAACAGCGCGGGCGGCGGTCGCGTCCGCGCTCATCCGACTTAACGTGCATTGAAAAACCTTAATAACCACCTTTTTAATCTCTATGGGGGAAGATGAAAACGCTGGTTCTCGCGATAGACAGGGACGACGACCTCGGGAGGAAGGCGGGCATCGGAGGGCCCGTCGTGGGCAGGGAGGCCGTGATGAACGCCGCCATAGCGCTGGGGCTGGCCGACCCCGAGGATTCGGACGTGAATTCCATTCTGGCCGCCGTCTCCACTTACGATTACCTCAAGAAGAGGGGGCAGGATGCCGAGGTGGCGGTCATCACCGGGACGGAGGAGGCAGATGTCCGGGCGGATGACAAACTCGTGAGGCAGTTTGAGAGGGTTCTGGAGGAGGTGGGGCCGGACGACGTGATAGTGGTGACGGACGGCGCGGAGGACGAGTACGTCATGCCCATGATCACCTCCCGCGCCAAGGTGCGCGGTCTGCGCCGCGTATTCGTGAGGCAGAGCAGGAACATAGAGAGCACCTATTACCTCATCCTGAAGGCCCTGAGCGAGGAGAAGGTCGCTCGCAAGATACTGGCGCCCTTTGGGTTGATATTCATCGCCTACGCCCTCGCCACGTTCCTCTACTCCATACTCCTCGGCGGCGGTCTGGAGAGCATGGGCGCCGGCACCTTCGCCATATCCATAATCTTCCTGGTCATAGGCCTCTATGCCATAGAGAAGGCCTACAGGATGAGGCGCACAGTTGCATCTCTCTACAGGAGGATACGCGAGGACATACTTGAGGCCAAGATCAGTTTCGTCACCACGAGCATAGCGGCGCTTCTTCTCCTCGTGGGTCTCCTCACGGCCGTGGACGCCATGAAGTACGGCGTGGAGTTGCTGCATCAATTCCTCATATTCCTGAGCGCGCTCATCCCGTGGGTGCTCTTCGCCGTGCTCGTGCGCGAGGCCGGGCGCGTCTTTGACGTGTGGCTCCATGGCGGTGAACTTTCGCGCGGCTTCTGGATAATCATGCTCTTCGTTGTGGCCGCCGGCATCGTGTTCTACGGCTCGGTGGATTACCTGCAGTACGTGCTGGGTTACAAGAGCCCCGCCGCCGGGCTGCCCATACTCATACTGATTCTCTCGGGGCTCGGCTTCATGGTGATGGCGGCCATGCTCCTGAGAATAGTCAGGGAGGAAGAGGACGTTGAGACAGAGGATACTGAGGATGTGGGAGGCGAGGTACAGGGAGATATCGAGGAGGTTCTGGTTCTCCCCTCGGAGTGAGCGCCTCGCCCCCGCCGTGCTGTCCTCCCTGCTGGGCGAGGATTACGTCCGGTTTGACTGCCTCGAGGAGATGTTCCGCGGAGCGCGCGTTGCCGTCGTCGGCCCAATGTGGCTAGGCCGGGGACCCGACGCCGATGTTCTCATGGTCCCGGATGAGGTCGCGTCCAAGCGACATCTCAGGCCCGATGTTGTGCTCACGGATCTCGACGGTGATTTTCGCGCGCTGAAGGAGGCGGAGATGCGGGGTGCGGTCATAGGCAT
This sequence comes from Candidatus Aciduliprofundum sp. JdFR-45, assembly GCA_002011395.1. Lineage (GTDB taxonomy): Archaea > Thermoplasmatota > Thermoplasmata > Thermoplasmatales > JdFR-45 > JdFR-45. Next base: position 5,208 of record MTNG01000050.1, on the reverse strand, counting down.
CCACGCCCACGGCGATAACATTCCATCTCTGCGGCGCTTTGTGCCCGCCTTCAGAAGGAGATTCGGGACGTGTCAGTGTAACCCGAGGGAGAACGTGTATCTCTTCGGCGGCTTCACAGACGGCGACAGATGCGCGTTCATGGCGGCCGCGCTGGGCGCGGCTAGGGTGGATATCTACGGCTTTGATTTCTCCTTTCCTCTGCCCAAGAGGGGGAAAAGCAGGGCACGGAAGGCGCTGAAACTGATGTACGCGCGCCTTCTGCTCCGGGACCTCCGTGCGCTCGGCTACGATGTCCGGGTGCACCCCTCCAGCCAGGAGAGGTAGTCGGGGTTGACACCCGCGGCCCTAACGCGTATTATCGCGGGCGTGGTGTAGGGGTGGTTTTCCCTTATATACTGCTCGAGTTCGTCCGCCCTCTCCTCCAGCGTTTTGAATATCACGCCCCATTCTTGGTCCTCCGCTATCTTCCCCTCCCACCAGTACATGCTCTTATGAACCCTGAATATGTTGACGCAGCCGACCAGATGCCTCTCCAGCGCGCCTTTCGCCACTCTGACCGCCGATTCCTCGTCCGGGAAGGTGGAGTATATGAGGAGCATGTTGCGTTCACCGCATCTCTGAGTAATAAATCTTGCGTTTTTACCGTGGAAAACCCTTTATGCCCCGGGGGCGTTATGGTTTCCATGAGGGTGCGGAATGTGTTTGAGGTTGCGGGTAGGATATCGGGCCCGTGGCAGTGGGAGACTCTTGCCCTCGTCAACGACACTGTTATAAGGGTCGTCCTCTACGAGGGCGAGTACCCCGAGCACACGCACGACGCGGACCAGTGGCTCCTCGTCATGGAGGGCGAAGTCCACGTGGACGTGGAGGGCGAGGAGGTGCACCTGCGCCGGGGCGATACCTACGTCATACCCCGGGGCAGGAGGCACAGGGTCAGCGCCCCTGTGCGCTCCGTGGTCGTGACCGCCTGGAGGGAGGGCGTGAGCACGGTGATGGAGTGAATATATAAAACTTTGGGAACTTTTTTCTGCAACCCTTTTTCAGCCCGGTTTATCTACCTTACAGCGGTAATAATAAGCGAGGTGAGGTGATATGAACGGAGCGGGAAAAACCGTTGCGGTGGTTCTCATCGCCGTGGTCCTCCTGGTAAGCGCCTTCGTGGCGCTGGTCGCCATAAAGAGGGCCATGGAGAGGGAGAACCCCGCGGATGTTATAAGTGCGTCCCTGAACGTGGGGGATCCCATGCGGTCCCTTGACAGCGACGGGGACATGGAGGCGGACTTTGCGGAGAACATGGACGTCAAATCCAGCGAGAGCGAGGTGAACGCGGAGGTTGACACGGACGGAGATGGGGTTCCCGACAGCCAGGAGATCGCCGCAAGCGGATTTATATATGTGGACATGGAGACGGGAAGCGCCGGTCTGAAGGGCGATTACGACTCCCTCAACGCCCCGCCGCAGGTCGTTGACAACGAGTCGCTCACCGATACGCGTGACCTCACGACGGGGCCCATGACAGAACGCCTCTTCCCGGGCTACGGCGATGAAATCAGATACATAATTCAGAACCGGGGCGGCGCGATATCCGTTGCGAGGCACGTCCACATGGCGGCCATGAACCTTCCCAGGCCGGACATGGCGTGGATACGCGAGAACTCCAGAGTGATGGCCATGATGGACCCGTCCATGAACTTCAGCGAGGACGGGTTCATAGGGACGACCTTCAACATGACCACTGTCCACCGCGTGCAGAGGGTTGACGAGAACGGCGACGGTAACCCCGAGTACCTGCGCATCGCATCCTATGCCAACCTGACGAGGGACGAGAACCGCAACGGGATTGACGAGGTCATCGTGGTGCGGTACTCCATGGAGGAGACCTACGACAACGACAGCGACGGCACCCCCGAGTTCAGAAAGTGGGTCCGCGTGTACGCCATGCTCGTGGACGAGAACGAGAACGGCTATTTTGAGAGGCGCGTGGTGCAGGTTGAAAGGGGTTACTTCATAGATGAGAACGACGACGGTGTGAAGGAGGTCGTGAAGGTCGGCGCCATCGGCAACCAGACGGTTGACGAGAACGAGAACCGCCTGTACGAGTTCCACCTGGAAATGCTCGGGCGTATGGTCAGATACGACAACAACTCCGACGGCAACCCTGAGTTCATGCTCGGGTTCTTCGGCGTGCGTGCGAGGGTCAACGAGAACGACGATGCCAACCTGGAATACCTCGGTGTGAGCGTGACCGGCTACCAGCTCAAGGACTCAAACAGCGATGGCAACCCCGAGAAGGAGGGCTTCATCCACTGGAGGTACTCAAAGGTTGACCAGAACGACAACGGCATGTACGAAGAGGTCCGCGGAATGGCCGCCGGCGCGGTGTACTACGATAACAACAGCGATGGGAACCACGAATACGCCGTGGTGGGTCTGCGTGGCGTTTCCTACGTGGACCACAACGAGAACGGCAGGCCGGAGAACGGCATAAGGGGCGTGGCGTTTTACGAGGTGCGGGACGACAACGACGACGGATACAATGAATCGGAGAAGTTCTACATGGCCATCGTAAACGCCACGGACAACAACGAGGACGACCACCCGGAGTTCATATGGAAGGTGCGCGCCGGATATGAGCGCTACGACAACGACAGCGACGGCACCCCCGAGTTCAGGCGCTTCATGGCTGGCGGCTGGATACGCGCCGACAGAAATGAGAACGACGTGGTGGAGCACGCAGGTGTGTTCTTCACCGCGTGGATTTACGTGGATGAGAACGACGACGGCAACCCGGAGAACATAACCTCGCGGACGTTCTACAGGGAGCGCTGGGACATGGACGAGGATGGCATATACGAGTTTGAGAGGGGCGTGGCCAAGAACGCCTTCAGGTACGACAACAACAGCAACGGCGTGTTTGAGGAGCAGTCTTACCGGCTGTACGGCTTCGCCCTGTACAGGAACATAACGCACGACAATGGCACGGCGATAAACTGCAACTGCTCCGACCCGACCGCCGGCATAACGGAGATACGTCTCCGCGTCGTGCTGGCCAACGCCACCAACGTGGACGATGCTGGCTTCAACGAGTTTGAAAACCTCACGACCTTCGTGGTGCACAGGGTTGATGGGGACGCCGACGGCAACCCGGAGTACGTCCACGTGTGGGGTGTGAAGCACAGGCAGTTCGTCAACGAGACGGGTCTGTACAACAGAACCGCCCGCGGTGTCTATCAGTTCTGGGATGACGATGACGACGGTCTCAGGGACTACTACGAACTCAGGGCTCACGTGATGGAAATGGCCGACTACGACCTTGACGGCATATGGGACTACGAGGACTCATGGGACGTTGTGAAAACAGGGACGGATGAGTGATCAGTTTCTCTCCCCTCCCCAAATTTTATTTACCCCAGACCCTTAACCGTTTTAGGAATGGACGTTGATGCATGGATAGAGAGGCAGGGCTTTGACACGACGGCGAGCATAAGGGTCCCCCCGCGCCTTATAGACCAGGTTATCGGACAGGATCATGCGGTGGAGATCGTGAAGAAGGCCGCCATGCAGAAGAGGCATGTCATCCTCATAGGCGACCCGGGGACGGGCAAGTCCATGCTCGCCCAGGCGATGGTGGATTTTCTCCCAAAGGAAGAACTGGAGGACATACTGGTCTTCCACAACGAGGAGGACCCGAACAAGCCGAAGGTGAAGACGGTTCCCGCTGGGCAAGGGAAACGCATAATAAAGGATTACCGGGAGATGGCGGCGCGAAAGGCGAAGGAGGCGAAGAAGCCCTTCGTGATAATCCCCTACATGATATTGCTGGCATCGGTGGTCGCCTACCTCATGACTGGAAACCTCGCCTTCTTTCCGCTCGGATTCCTTATGGCCCTTTTCCTCTACGCTTTCGTCTTCGCGGCGGCGCACAAGGAGGAGAAGACCATAGTGCCGAAGCTTCTCGTGTCGCATAAGGCCGGCGAAAAGCCGCCGTTCGTGGACGCCACGGGCGCGCACTCCGGCGCGCTCCTCGGCGATGTGCGCCACGACCCATACCAGTCGGGCGGGCTTGAAACGCCGGCCCACCTCCGCGTGGAGGCGGGGGCGATACACCGCGCGCACAAGGGCGTTCTGTTCATAGACGAGATAAACACCCTGCAGCTGGAGAGCCAGCAGCATCTGCTAACAGCGATGCAGGAGAAGAGGTTCCCCATAACGGGCCGCAACCCCCAGAGCTCCGGCGCCACCGTGCAGACGGAGCCGGTGCCGTGCGATTTTGTACTCGTCGCTGCGGGCAACCTGGACAGTTTGCAGGGGATGCACCCGGCCCTCCGCTCCAGGATACGCGGCTACGGCTACGAGGTGTACATGAACTCCACCATGCCCGACACGGAGGAGAATAGAAGAAAACTCATACGGTTCGTCGCGCAGGAGGTTGTGAAGGACGGGAAGATACCCCACTTTGATAAGTACGCGGTGGCGGAGATCATAAAGGAGGCGCAGAGGCGCGCCGGGAGGAAGGGCAAGTTGACGCTCCGCCTCCGCGAACTCGGCGGGCTGATAAGGGCTGCGGGCGACCTCGCCAGGGAGGAGGGCAGCAAAATCGTGAGGAGGGACCACGTGATCAAGGCAAGGGCTCTCGCTCGCCCGCTGGAGCAGCAGGTCGTGGACAGGTACATAGAGGAGAAGAAGGAGTACCAGACGATACGCACACGTGGCTACTCAGTCGGCGTGGTGAATGGTCTCGCCGTATACTCCGCCGGGAGCGGGATGGCGGAGTACTCCGGCATAGTCATGCCCATAATGGCGGCTGTCACGCCCTCGCAGAGCAGGGAGCAGGGGCGCGTCATCGCGACGGGCAAACTCGGTGATATAGCGAGGGAGGCGGTTGAAAACGTCTCGGCCATAATCAAGCGGCTGAAGGGCATAGACCTGACGACGCAGGACGTGCACATACAGTTCGTCGGGACCTACGAGGGCGTTGAGGGCGATTCGGCCAGCATCTCCATAGCAACCGCGGTGATATCCGCCATGGAGGAGATACCCGTGGATCAGAGCGTGGCCATGACGGGCTCGCTGAGCATCAGAGGACACGTGCTCCCCGTGGGCGGCGTGACCGCCAAGGTGGAGGCGGCCATAGAGGCGGGCCTGCGGAAGGTGATCATCCCCGCCGCGAACCTGGAGGACGTGGTGCTCTCGGAGGACAAAGAAGG
>MTNG01000069.1 GCA_002011395.1 Candidatus Aciduliprofundum sp. JdFR-45 | reverse complement strand
CCTTACCACATTTAGGGCATCTGAAAACGTTTCCCTTCCTCAACATAATCTCTCCACAACCGCAAATCACCGTGCTACGTTCCCATGGCCTCTCCACTTTGTGTGGTTCCCAATCCGAATCTCCGATTACTCCCCCAATCGTATAGTAAAACCAACCCCTATATCCTTTCCTACCCACTCAAGCCACCCCCTCGCGAATGATGCTCGCATCGCTGTAGTCGCCCGCATCTTTCAAAATCTTCTCCGCTTCCTCGCGCGTCTTGCAGCGGTACTTGTAGCGGATGATCACGATGTAAGCCATCACCGCACCACCTCATCCTCGCAGTAGTAATAGTAAACCACACCCTCGTCCACGTCCAGTTCAAACCTGAGCTTGTCGCAGTCCCCGCAGACCTCACGGCAAACCGGATTGCAGGGGGGCACGTGCGGGCAACGGCAGGGCGGCTGGTCGCAAGGGTCGTCCCAGCAGCCGGCAAAATCGTTCCAGACCTTTCCCGGTGGGGCATCCATCAGGGCGTCACCTCCGCGCAGATCTCTTCACGGGGATGATCGTCGTCCGTCAGGCCGAGCTCTTCAAGTCGCCTTCTTACCGCATCCTTGACGAATTCACTAACAGACGAGTACATTCCTGTACGCAGGATATAGCTCTCTATGCGCTCATAAAGCCCTACGGGCAGACCTACAGTTCTATACTTTGTATCCCTCATGAGACACCACCAACATATTATGATATATCATCATCATATATCAACTTTTTGATGATGGGTTATTGTATCATCATGATATGTTCAAAACGAGGTTTCTGAAAAACTGTAATATATGTTAGATGTCATGGACGTATCATGAAGGAATCACAAAAACTTGCGACCAGACCGCGTTATCATAATGTAGGAATTCCCGCAGGTATGGCAAGCAAAATAGAACAGCTTCTGAAAGAGCACCCCGAATGGGGCTACAGGAACATATCTGAATTCGTGATTGATGCCGTCCGCCGGCGGATAGAAGAGCTGGAGAAACTTATCGCTGAGATTGAGTTCTGACAACTTTCACAATTATCTTTACCGTTGGATCTTTTTTGCGTAGAATGAGAGTATCCGGATGAAGACGTGACATTATTATTTCAACAGGCGGATCCTCCTCCATCTCATCCACCGAGGGGCAAGATTGCCATCAACCTGATTTAAGATTTGTGGGGGTGGTGGGAAGCGTATGGATTAGGTTTATATAATACCCGACACGTAAACCGTTATTTTATGTGATGTATCACAATTATTTTATAGACACATATCCATGAATGTGCTGGAGGGTGGTCATGGTGGAGGTGGCTCTTTGCCCGAATTGCCATAAGAGCATACCAGCGGATGCTGTTCTGTGCCCCTACTGCGGAACAAAATTTGAAAAGTCGGATAAGGCCCTATGCCCGAAATGTGGGAAAGAGGTGCCGGCTGATGCCAATCTCTGTCCCTACTGCGGGGCCAAATTCGGAGGCATGGAGCCGGGAAGATTCATCCCGGCGCCCGCTGCGGAGCATCCAACCATACCCAAACCATATACAAAACACATACTGGAACTTGAGTATGGCAAAGGTAAGAACATATCTTTCTACGGATTCATAGGGTTCATCTTTATCCTTGTGGGTGCCATCTCATACCTCGCGATGATGATTATGAGTGCCTCCGGAGGTGGTGGCGGGAGTATGGAAAATCTTCCCGGGGAACTCGCCGCCCTGATGTACTTCTCAATATACCTCGGCGTTCTGAAGCTTCTTATGATGGTGATGGCGCTGATATTCGCCGGGTATGTGGCCTTACAAAGTAAGAAGCACCTCCAGGCTGTGGTGAGCTGTGTATTCGTGGTGAGCCTTGAGGCTCTATCAACATTCTACGCGTTCATAACGATTGTTCTGTATACGCTTTATTTGCTCGCATCCGGTGGATCTGACACCGGCGGAGGGGGTGGAGGCGGAGGTGCGGATCTTGGTATTATCCTTGCCTTCACCGCGATATACCTGACGATGTACATCTTCGGGGCGTTGATAATTCTGCATGACTACGAACTCCAGAAAGAGGAGGCCTAAACGATAGATTCCCTCCCACGGGATACCGGCTGCCTCCCACGCTCCCGCACGCGGGGGGCGGCCATCCTCACGATAGCGCCCCTCCCTGCCTTTTTTATTTGTGTCATCCAATATCCGGACTATAGCCCGGATATGGACGGATTTTTATATTTTTGATTTTTGGCGCAGATTTAATCTGCGCCAAATAAGAATTTTATTAAATTACATTTTAATAATTCCGTGATTTGGCCGGGGTCAAATCCCGGCAATATTCTCACTTTATTAAAATGCTCAGGATAGAGGAGGGGGCGGGGCTAACCCCCTCCTCAGGGGGGATCGAGGTGGGGGCGTCATCCTGAGCGTTTGGGTGAATACCAAAAGAGGGTTTAAGGATTGCCTATTGAGGTCTATAGAGTCACATCTCTACCCTATATATACAGATACATATTACATGCCTCAAGGCATCTTTGCGAGATGGATGCCGGGTGGAGGCGGGGGTAGAGGTTTCACCGCTTCCGATATTTACGAAGTTTCTCATCACATGTTGGGTTTCAAAAGGTGCCTTTTGAAACTTAACCCCCGGAAAAAGGGCGGAAATTTTTTTCTCAAAGCTCACACCCCGGCACGGTAGCATATAGTTTTGACCGTGTTCTCCTTCACCCCTGTCCTCTCCGCTATCTCCCTGTATGTAAAGCCCCTCTTTCTCAGATGGATGATCTTCTTTTTCACCTCGTCGGGAATCTTCGGGGGGCGCCCTATGCGTTTTCCCTGTGCCCGTGCCCTCTCAAGTCCAAGTTTCGTACGTATGGAGATGTTTCTCCTCTCCTCCTCAGCAAACGCGATCCGAATGTCCGCCTCAAGCTTCTTGTTCTCATCTGTGAGGTCAAGGTTATCCTGGACAGTCGCGAACTTGTAGCCTACCTCTCTGAGCAGCTTCTGGAACTCAAAGTTAGAGCGGCTGATGCGGTCCAGTTTCCAGGCGACGAGGACATCCGCCCCGCCCTCCTTCAGAAAGGTGATGGCACGCTGGAACTCCGTCCTCTTATCCTCTTTCTTGGACGACACCGCTTCCCTGTATACCAGCACGACATCCCAGCCCCTGCGCTCGCAGTACTCCCGGCATACTTTTATCTGCGCGTCTAAGGAATAGCCAAACAGGCGCTGCTCCTCCGTGCTGACCCGTGCGTAGATTATTGCCCTCATATCACCAAGGATAAGTCAGAAACGCCATTATAGCCGCGAATATGCCGATGGCCAGGAGGATGCCGCCTAAGATTTTATTCCCGTTCATCTCCTCTACCTCCTCTCCATAGATTCCACAATTCCGGTTATGATGACCACAATCGCGGTTATCGCCCACCATATCCATTGATTGTCCGGATCCGTCAGCGCATTCCCTATGTATCCAACGGCGTTGGTAATTGCTATCAGGAATATTATCAGTCCTACGGTCCCTATCTTCCATCCTAATCCTCCTCTATCTTTACTCTCCATATATCCATCACCTCCTGTCCTATTTATTTTTTTCCAGACTCACGAGCTCCTCCCACTGCTTACGCTTCATGCGTATGCTCCTCTCGCTCAGATTTATGCCCTCGTTTTCCAGGATCATCTTTATCTCCTTCGTGCTCAGGCCCTTCTCGTACAGCTCGCCTATGCGCTGCAGCACGTACCTCTTCCGCTCGCTCTTGACCATCATGAGCTTGCTGTCCTTCTTCGCCCGGCGGTGCGCCTCAAGGAGCCAGGCCGGCGGGTTCGTCTCGTGCAGGAAGATCTTAACTCCCTTGCCCTGGACGGGAGCGATGACTAGCCCCTCGTTCCTTGAGAGCTTCGTTGTCACCTTCAGAATCTCGGCCCAGCCCTTCGGGAGGTTCATCATCGCGTTGTTCACCAGCTCCGGAGATAGCCACTTGAACATCTTTATGTCTGCAGTTTCTCTGAGAACGCTCTCCAGGGATGAGAACCGTATCACGTTGTAGATTACCCACGTGTTCAAGTGTCTGGAACGAAGGGCCTGAAGGTTCAGCTCAAGGTTCGCGGATGAGAGGGCGCGCTTGGAGATGAGCGACTCGCTCAGCTCGTTGTATATCACTATCTTCTCCCGTCCGTCAAGGGGCGGGAGCCTGTAATCCTCCTTGACGATTATCCTGTCCTCCAGCTCCGGGCGCATCTTCATGACCTGCTCCCCCAGCCCGTCCACGTCTCCGTAGACGTAGAGCCGCATCTCCGGTTTCTTCTGAAGAGCCTCCAAGGCGATGGTCCATGCCGTGATGGTTTTCCCGGCGTGCCTGTTGCCTATCAGCGCGATGAGCTGGGGATACATCAGAAACGCCCTCATGAGTTCCCGGTGGGAGCGGGGGATAATCACGATGTGTCTATCGCTCACAACCCTGTACGGGTAGCCAAAACGTTCCTTTAGAATAGTTGCCAAGACAACCGCCTTCCTTCTTTCAAGGAATCCCGCGCGGTAGCCCTCCTCTATCGCGATGATCGTGTCTCGGATCTTCCGTGGGAGGTCTTCGGGGAGGATGCGGCTTTCCCTCAGCCAAAAGTCGTATTCTCTGAATTTCTGCGAGATATACGTGTAGCTCATGCCCTCTCACCCTCCATCTGCCTCACGTCCTCCTCCCTCAGCTCTTTCAGGAGTGAAACGTACGGGTCTTCCGGACGCAGGTCGTTCTCTATCTTGCTCACAATCTTCGCTATGATCTCTCCGCGGGCCCTGTAGAAATCATCCGGGTCTGAGAGTTCGTAGTTGGACAGATCAACAGAGAAGGCCGTGGCTAGCTCCTGCAGGATGCGCTGGTCTTCCCGGGTGATGTAAAAGGGATACATCGGGGTGCGTTTCAGAGAATCTATAAGCATATCAATAATCTGGACGTGTCTATCAAGCTGACTGCGGTGCCATTCTTGGAAAACCGAGCCGCGGCTCTCACCTGTAGCCATACTCCTCCCTCCTTCTCACCCTCAGGGCAAGGACGTACATCACGAGGATTAGGGCAAAGGCCCCGCCGACGTACCATATCTGTCGCGATGCGAAGGGCTCGCGTACCTCGTACTGATAATCGTACATCAGGGGCGTACCCGAGAACCTGAACGCGGAGAGGTCTATGCCCATCCCGTTCCTCCAGCCGAAGACGTCTATCACATCAACGATGAGAATGCCGACGCGCCACTCATCCGGGACCTCAAGCGTGAGGTTCGTTATACCCTCGTACGCGGCCACGAGCGCCTCCCCCGCCCCGGTCTGGTAGACGTATATCTCCAGCCTGAAGGGAAAATCCGGATCCGGCTCGCCCGTTTCGTTGAGCATGAGGGACCTGAACGTGATGGTGCTGCCGTCCTGGGAAATGCTGAGGGTGTAGGGAACGGGGGCGGGAGATACCCCGAAGTCCTGATCCACCGGCCAGGACTTCACCCCATTCCACTCGGCCCAGAGCTTCACGGAGTAGTGCCCCGTACGCATGGGCGGAAGGTACAGAATAGTTGACTTCCCGGCTCTCACGGCGAGCTCTCCGGACGCGGAGTAGTTCACGTTAAGCCCCCTGACCTCCCACCTCACGGTGAGCTGTCCGGACGTCGGTTTGTTGTCCTGCCAGGGAATGGCGAGGACCCTCACGGGGGCGGATGCGTTCTCAATGTACAGCGGGCTTATCTCCGCCCGGAACACGACGAAGTCGTCCCCTGCAGCCAGCGCAGAGGACATAAAGATGGGGGCGAGGAGGAGGGCGAGGACGATTATTCGCCGGCGAATAATCACCGCTCACCACCCCCCTGCTGCCCCTGGCGCAGCAGGGTTACGACCTCCTGGAACTCCAGCGTCGTGCGCTTCCTCGCGTTCTCCTCGTGGAGCCGCCGGTTCTCCTCCATCAGCGTCTCGGCGAGCCTCTTCCACATCAGGACCTTCGTCACTTCCAGCTGCGAGGTCTGCAGCACTATGTAATTGCCCTGAGGCAGGACGTTCACGGGGGCGTAGATTGTGTATCTCAGCCGTCGCTTGGCAACCCACGTGCGGTGGACCGCAAGGATGTAGCCGCTGAACAGCTTGAAATATCTCATCTCACCCTCGGTCCAGGTCCACCAGTACCAGAACAGGCGCTTGGAGTGCGGCACGTACACGGTGGGAAAGAACCAGTAGCCGCCGGCGGCGAAGATCAGCAGTAGCAGGTACAGCTCCCACCTGTGTAGAAGCACGGGGTAGTTCAGATGCTGTAGCAGCATGAGCTCAAGCTCGTAAAGGAGGGCGGAGAGCTGCGGGGGTAGGAGGAGGGCCACGTTCAGCGCAAAGAGTACGATGATGACCGTGAAAATGATGAAGAGGGCGGAGGGGGGATGAGGGCGGTGTTCGGCGCTGGGACGGAGCACGTCGCGGAGCCTCTTCAGCACGGCGGCATCACCCCGTCAGGGTGCGGACCGCGAGGGCTATCACTATGATCACACCCGCAACGACGAAGACGGGCCAGGAACGCCTCACCTTCTCGTAGAACACCGCGAGCGGCGGGGTCCTCGCCGGGATGTATCCCACACGGTCAAGGAATTCCAGCACCGCCCTGAGCTGCTTCGTCGTCATCCTCTCCAGCACGTTCGCCTTGTCGTCACGTATGTTGAGCCTGCGCTTCAGCTCATCTATCAGATTCCTGCGTTCCTCCTGCTCCCTGCGCCTCCGCTCCTTCTCCTCCTCCCACTTCTGGAGGATGCGCAGTATCCTCTCATCCTCAGGATCCAGCTTTTCCTCATTCTTTTCTTCTTCTGCCACGACATCATCACCTCCTTATCTCTTCTTGAGAAACGGTAACGTTCTTTCAATCTCGGCCTTCAAAACAGAAAAAATCTCAGAAAGGGGAGGGTACGCGCGGGCATAGCGCCGCCACGTCTCGCGCTTCACCTCGTTGCCCACGCGTACCTCTAGCTTCACGGTGAGCTCTTCATTGTTCGCCTTCCTGCCCACGGCTGCACCGCCTCCCTGAGTGAAGGATCCACCAGGTCGCCAGGTCCTGGGAGTAGTCATCCAGCAGGGCCGAAAGCGGGAGCATAACCCTCACCGCTTCCTCCGCTTCCTCTTCGGGGGCCCCATCTCCCAGACATCCCCGTGCGCGTCCACCCAGACGAACGTGCCCTTTCCACGTTTCACATGTCCTATCTTCTTTCTCCTTCCCATTTGACCACCTCACAAGTCCATCTCCTTGTACGCGGCCTCGTAGATCTCGGCTATCTCCAAGAGCTCCTTCCGCTCACGTCTGGAGAGATTGCGCTTCCTTGCCGCTGCCCTCGCCCTGTTGGCGGCCAGGACCGTGGCCCTCTTGATCTTCACCTTCCTCGCCCGGGTCTTGCTCTGTTTGAACTCCCGCTTCAGTTTCCTCGCTGAAGCACGCGCGGATTCAGGGTCGTCCATCTCAATCAGATCGCCAAGCCACTTGTTCCTTGGCGGTGAATAGAACATACTCTTTTTCCTGCGGGCCAAGGGGCATCACCTCTTCTTTCTGCGGTCGTGGACGTAGTCGCGGATGTCTATCATCGTGTCCACGAAAATCATGAACCCAATCAGGGCAAACGGAATGTACCAGTACTCAAGGAACCAGCTCTGTATAGCCACGAAGAGGTTGAACTCGTAACTGGGCGCCTGCGCGGGGGCGTTCATAAAGTCCTCCTCCGCGTAGACACGCGCAGGGGACTTAACCACAACAACGCCCCACTCCGTGCCGTTCTGTATCAGCGTCTCATTGTCCGCGAAGTAATGACCGTCGTAGAGGGTCCAGTTCTCATAGATGTCAAGGGTCAGGTTATCCGTGGCGTTCCACTTCTTAAACTCTACATCATCAATCATGATCATCGCATCGTTGTAAGCGTCGCCGTACAGCGACCCGAGGGCAAGGTGCGGCTCGGCGTACGCCGCCCCTTGAGGGCTATCCGTGTAGCTGTAAGAGTTCACCCGGATCGTTACCGTGTCGTTGTTCACGATGCTCACGCTGATGTTGTCCCCCTCGTTTGCAGGGCCTAAACTCACATACTCTCTGCTCTCAACCGTCGTGACCCACCAGACACGCCAGAAACCGAAGTTGTACTGTCCCTCCACAACCGCGCTGTCCATCACGGCAACGTAGTAATAACCGTTGTCCACAAAGAGCACATAGATCGTATCGTTCGTTGTCGTCTGCGTTCCGAAACCCGTGGTTGTGGTGTTTGATGTGAAGAGTATCGCCCACAGCACCGTGCCCTCGCCGCCGCGGTATGTCAGGTTCAGCGTTATGTTGTGGCTATCCGTGGTGTTGAGTATCACGTACGCATCCGTGCCGTTCGCCGAGTACGTGTCCTCAAACACAAGACCCGTGTCGGTCACCTGCGCATCCGCTGCCCCGGCTCCCTGGAACATAAACGCCAGGAGCAGGATGATGGCCAGGGCCACCATCACCCCGCCAAGGAACGCTTCCTGGAGACTGAGCTCCCCATCTCTCTTTATACCCTTTCCTTTCACATTCTCACCTCCACATTCTTGCCCGCGGCCTTCAAAAGCAACAGGCCGAGAATGATCAACCCGAAACAAATCCCGTAAAGATACAGTACGGCCTCCCAGTAGTTGCCGCCCGTGAGATACTCCATGATCAGCCACGTGACGCTGTCCTGGCCGAGGGGAAACAGGTAGAACCCAAGGAATAGAAGGGCCGCTCCGATAGCCGCCGAGAGCTTGCCCATCTACGCACCACCTCCAAGTAGCCTGGAGATCTCCCCGAAAAACCAGGCATAGAACCCGGCCACATCCACAGCGCCCGACAGCTCCAGCGCTACCATCACCACGCTGAGTAGGATGGCCCAGTAGAAGGTGGGGACGTTCGTGAGCTCCGTGAGATACTTTCCGAGAGTTATCTTGAGAACCATCGCTATGAAAGCGCTGAACAGGAATGTGGCCGCAAGGAACGTTATCCACGCCAAGCCATCCATGTCAGTCATCACCTCCGCGGAAGTAATACCAAAGGGCAAAACCGAGCAGCCCGAAGTCGTCCACCCAGGTCAGCGGCGGGGCAATGTCGGGCAGTATGTCTATCGGGCTCAGGAAGTACAGCACCGAAAAAATGAGAACGAGGAGGGGTAGAATCCCCCGAGTTCGCTCGCCCACAGAGCATCACCCTCCGACCAGTCCAAGTGCCGTTCCTATGTTCCCGAGGTTCGGCTCTATGTAGTAGTATGCCGCAAACGCCATAACTCCGAAAATCACCACCATGACCCACTTGTTCCTGTTGTTGCTTATCGCCGTCAGAGCCGCACCGGCTATGAAGATCGTTGTCAGCATGTGCTGCGCTATCCAGTCCATCACCACCCCGGTTACATCGCTGAATGAGGGCCAGGCGGCAGGCGCACCTCCGGCGCTCGGCGGCTCAAGTTCCACCTGCTTGATGTGTATCGTCACGTTGTTAACCTCCGTGCCGTTTACGTAGATCGCGTAAATCACCAGACGGTCGTACTCTCCCGTCGCTCTCGTGACAGCATTCGGGTCAGGCAGCAGGTTCCAGTATCGTATATGTGGGGTGGTGACATTCGGCCCGACACCATCCCACGGTCCGAGTTCTATCACGAACATGGATTGATTGACAACGTGCGTCCAGCCGCTGACAAAGGTGAAATCCCTCATCTGCGGAAACGGCACAAAGAGTATGGGCGCAGCAGTCAGGTTCACCCAGGCTGTACCGTTCCACCTCTGTATCATCCCTGCGATCTTCACCGTGAAGCCCTCAACGGTGAAATTCACATAGGGTAACTGTCCCGTGTGATTCGCGAACCAGTCTGAGAGAGCCCGGAGCCACGCGAGATACAGCGCATAGATCTCTTCCCACGTCATGTTGTCTATGAGGTCCGTGGGCGGCAGGAAAGCATCGGGTGGGGGTGGAGGTACTTCGGTCGTCGGATCCGTACCGGTCTGAACAAGCATATTATAATACGCAAGGGCGAAGTTATTGGCTGTCGTCATCATACTGACGGCCTTCTGGGTTATAGCATCAAGCGTTCTCAGGCTGTCCGTGGCAATTCCCGTCTGATAGTAGCCCTCCCCCAGTAGCGCTTGGTAATACACTCTGTAGTATATGTTGCCGGTGAGATAGGTGGACGACCCCGCAACAACGGTCACAACCTGATCGTCAAGAGTCGCATCGCTATTCAGATACACAAAATATCCGTGTGTGAATGTCCCGGTCGCCTTGTCGTAAATTATAGGTATGAAGCCCGCATGGGGGGCGCTGTTTATGCCGCTCGCGAAGCCGTAAACCCACACATTCGTGTTGGGGACGATGTTTGCATAGACGACCTCGCGGTTGGGGAAGTAATTGGTCAGATTCACCAGCACTATGCCATCAGCTGGAATGTCTCCCACGGTAATGTTCTTTATAACGTTGCCCGCCTCGTCCGTGAAGGACAGTATCACATTGCTGAACGCCACGCCGTTCCGCCCGAAAACTGCAATCTCCTGCTGCGTCGGTATGAATAGCATTCCTGATTGCGCCCCGTCTTTGTTTAGAACCTGCGCATAACGTACAAGGAAGTACTCTCCGTATCCGGCCCTCGCCAGCTCAAGCGTTGTGCCCGATGAAAGGACCGTAGCCATGCCAACGCTCATGCCCTGGTAATCTCCGGTAAAGTAGTCCGTCACCGTGGAATAGCTGTTAAAGATGTTCGTGTACCCGACTCCCGCGCACCACGCATGCGCTATGCTCCCCTCCGCCACCTGCGACCTGCTCAGAACGTACTGGGCATCATAAGTCCCGACATTCGGCCACTGCAGCTGATAAAGCTCCCACGCCGCATATTCAGCCCTCCGGATATGGTAAAATTGACTCAGCTCGTACGTGTTCAGCATGTTGTAGTTGTTGTCGTTTGCATATTTCATAACGAACGATAGATTCCCAATAAGATACCTGCTGAAATTCTCCTGCAGATTCTGAGCGGCTATAGATGCGGCACCTGACGATTGGCTCCCAAATACATACCAAGCCGCTAAACCCGCACCTATCATAGCACCAACCGCCGCACCGATCGGCCCTCCAATCATCCCTCCGATAAGAGCTCCGTTCGCAGCTGCGGTCACAATTATCCCGTACTTCACCAGCTCGTCCCAGACAGATTGCGCAACGGCCGGCCCTACAACCACCAGCGACAGAAACAGCACAGCGAAAACAGTCGCAGTCACAACAGCCTTCCCGTTCACCTCCCTGTGCACTAATCGCCTCAACCTTCCGGACTCAAACCTCTCCATGGCATCACCGTAAAATATGAAAATCTCATTGTATATAAGAAGTGTAAATTTTCAAATTGAAAAGAAACACCGTAGAGAACAATGTTCATTTTAAAATCACAAAATGCAACCTTAATCCGACCCATCAGAAAACCGCATAGACGGTTTTCCTAGATCCCTTTACGCGAGAGATTGGATACCTCTTGGACACATACCCCGCCACACGCTGTTTCTCCCTCGTCGTCAAATCACGCCCGATCACAACCTTCGCATAGAGATAGAGATCCTCAAGGGAAAAGGGCGCATCATATCCCGGACAAAGACGACGACGGAGCCGGATAAACTCCTCAACGAGAATACGTACTTGGCCCCGCGTCAGCTCACCCTTACGCATAATAGCCACCCCCTCCGCCCTCCAGAACCGCGGCCACGCTCTCCTTCATCTTCACATACTCCGCGATCGTTCGCACCGCATCTATGATCTCGCCCCACGTCTCCATGTCCGTCTTCAGCCCTCCAACAGCCTCCTTCAGCTCCTTTATCTCCCTCTCCATGTCCCTTAAACGACGCTCAACATCCGCGGGTACCGCGCCCCTCGCTATCCTCAACGCCTCAAGCTCTCGTTTCAACTCAAATACGAACGCACTCAGCGTGTTGAGTTTCTGCTCCACGCTCATAAAATAGTCCGTCTTCTCCCTCACATGCTCCATCATCCCAACGATGACCTTCGCCTTCTGCTTCGCCTCATGCAGCCTGTACAGCTCCTCCAGTTCCTCAAGCGTGAACTGACGCGCCACCGCCTGCGCCATCGGCGTACCTGCGATCTCAACATCGCCCCCATAGTCAGAATAATTGAACAGAATCGTGACATGCTCACCCCGGATCTCACGCGGAAGATAACGCAGAATCAACCTTATGTCCTCAGGACACTCCGACGTAACCGCCGTTATGACCCTGTCGTACGTGGAGGGCGAGAATAGCCTGCACCACTCGTCAAGAACCTTCCTCCCAAGCGGCATGACCTCAAGCTTCCATAGCCTCTTCTTCCTGTTGTAAGAAAACTTGTATTTACAGTGCGAGGTGGTGAACGTCTGGTTCATCCCGGGGTCCCGGGGATTGGGCGGCGTATACTGATTCGTCAACTTCCTCAGCTCGGCCATCACCCTCTCCGCCTCTTCCTCCGGGAGCGGAACGGCCTTACCATGACCCCTGAACGGATTGCGTGTGAGCGCAAAGAAGTCATCCGGACGTATCAGAGGACTCCTACCACCTCCCGGGTGTTCTCTTGAGGTTGCACCCTCCCCCTCATGTTCTCTCGCGGTTGCAACCAAAGTGGCCGACCCCCCTGGGGGTAGCCCCCTCAGGCGCATGCTGACCACGCGCGCAAAAGCTTCCTGCGAGATGTTTAGCACATAGAGCCCGCGCCCAACACGTTTCAGAAGATTGTCCCTCTGAACCGCACGGGCCAGATACGACTTCAACGTTCCGACGCTTATCTCCATGCCGTGTTCCAATAGCCACCGGCGAATGAAGGAATAACTCACTTTCCTGTACCTTATGAATATTGAGTTGAGATAATTCAAAAACCGGGCGTACAGGGGAGGTGCAACCTCCCCCCCGGAAAGGTTGCATGTTCTTTTGCAACCTTCATTTTCAAAATCATACAGCGTTTTACGGCTTCCGCTGAAAGGTTGCAACCCCCCTGAAAGTGTTCTCTTTTGTTCTCTTGGAGGTTGCAGGGTGTTCTTTTCCGGAACAAAAAAATAATGACCACGGTACGGACGCTCAACCGGACCCCTGCCCCTGAGCCGGAGAAGCGCCACACGAATCGCATCATACGTGACCGTGCGGTACCCCAGTTCATGCTTCGCTATGAAGTAAACCTCCTTCGTGCTGAGAGGCTTGCCCGGCGCGGAGTACTCACGCAGGACCTCTAACGCCACGGTCCTCGCGCTCAGATGATACACCTCCCCACAGTACCAGCATGCGCCTTCGT
Organism: Candidatus Aciduliprofundum sp. JdFR-45; assembly: GCA_002011395.1. Classification (GTDB taxonomy): domain Archaea; phylum Thermoplasmatota; class Thermoplasmata; order Thermoplasmatales; family JdFR-45; genus JdFR-45. The sequence goes on along the minus strand of MTNG01000069.1, from coordinate 8,018 downwards.
TGAGCCTCCTCCAACCTCCAGCGAACGGCGTCCAGCACCTTCTCCACCTCTGCCAGGCCCTGATCCCCGAGTTCGCACTCCTCCATGAGGCGCAGCAGGGCATCGTGCGCCCCCTGCCAGTACGCTACCAGCCAGATTATATCCTCTCTCATGGTAGGCCCACCTGTTGCCATGTAGTGGCAGCGAGTAGCACATGGTAGTAAGAATATTAAAACCCTTTGGTGGGCATGGGTCGGACATGGTGAGACAAAAGGTCAAAGTGAGTGTGGCCCTATCTCCTGAAATTTTGGAATGGGTGGATAAACAGATAGAAAATCGCGTATTTGCCAACCGCTCACATGCTGTAGAATATGCTCTTTTCAAGTTAAGAAAGCAAATGGAGGCGGGAGAGGCCGGCCGGTAAAAGCACGGTGGGCCTACCATGCTCTGAGGCCGAACCTCCCCCATCCGCAGGAGGTCATCGTTAGATATGAGAGTTTCGGCGCTCATTTTCCACCTCCTTCATGCCTATGCCGGCTCCAAGGGCACAGTATCCAATCGTGTAGATCAGCGATAACAAAAACGCCACATCCTCATCAATACCCACAACCATGCCAAACAACACCGCTGTCGCTAATGTGAATACAAGTGCATAGTATGCCAGTATGATGCGCATCCATATGAGCGTGCATCTGCGCGGATGTCCGTACTCCCTGATATCGTTCAGATATGTCCTGTAATTTGCCATTATCTGACGCAGGTAGGCATATGTGGCCGCTGACAGGGCAAGAATGAGAACCACGCCCTCAAGCATTTTTACCAGCCCCGGGTATCCCATACACACCTATCTTCCGGCCGTGCGCCTCCCGCCGGCCCGTGGGGCGCTCGTAGAGCTTCACCAGAATGCCCTTCCTGTACAGGTCGCCCAGCGCCGCCCCTATTATGCGCCTGTCCCCCTCTATGTTGAAGTAACTCACTACCTCTTGCAGGTCGTCAGCCGAGACCTCGCCCCGCTGTTTCGCAAGGAAAACCGCCGTTTCCTTGAGAAATCTGAATGTGTCGCCCCGGTATCTCTCAAAGAGCCTGATCACTTCCAAGAACTCAGGAGTGAAGACCCTGCTCTCGTAATCATCACGAAGAAAGGGCTCAAGGGTTGCCTGCATCCGGCTCCACCTCCCATCTCCACGCGATCAGGATGTTGATCGCCGCAATCGTGCCCCACACCACGAGGATGTAGAAAGCAGCATCAAGGCCACAGAACAACGCCCCGGCGAGGGAAAAGAAAGTTAAAATCACCGCCCAGATCTTCAGGAGTCCTTTGATATCGTCCCTCAGTTCCATACTCCCCTCACCCCGTGCTTTTTGTGGAGATATTTCCGGAGCGTCCGGAGGATGTTCGGGTTCCCACGCGGGAGCTCAATGACCTCCCCTTTGGGTGTCTTTATCTTCCGCTCTTCCCGGTACAGGCGCAGGAGGAGGGCAACATTCTCGTCCTCCTGGGCGAGCTTCTCCGCAACCGCCAGGACCTCGCCGTCTGAGAGCCTACCCTCAACGTCAAGGAACTGCTGCCGCATCATGCGTGGGCCACCTCTTGTGAAGGTGTGACGTCCTCCTTTGCCTCAGGGTCCCAGACCTGATAACTCACGGGCCGGGCGTTCGGATCGCCTTCTAGGTAGAACCTCAGTATCAGGTACGTCGTGCCGTACTTCTCCAGAAGCTTCAGCCCTTCCTCGTCTATTCTTGTCTCCGTCAGGTCTCCAGTATCCCACAATATTTCCAGAACATACTTCCGTCTAACCACTCCTATCACCTCCTACCAAAACTTTTAAGAGGTCCAAACGGACCCGCACAAATCCGCCGCGGGACCCGCACATCCGTGCGAATCCCGGCGAAAGTTTTAATAGGTCCAGACGGACCCACTTTGAAATTGACGCAGTAAAATACTGAATTTGAGGGGTCAAACGAAAACCGACGATGGCGGGCCCAGGGGGATTCGAACCCCCGACCTACGGCTTAGGAGGCCGTCGCCATATCCAGACTAGGCCATGGGCCCACACCGCGTGGCCCAGATTTCCTATGGCCTATTTAAAATTTGCTTCCCTCACGTTTTCCGCCACCATCCACGTTCACAACAAATTTTTTATACCTCCGGAAGTTAAGCACATTCAGGTGATGGGACGTGGATGAGAAGATAGAGCTCACTGTGAAGGAGGCGTATCAGGACGATGTGGGGTACGGGAGAGCGCGCCTCCCCGAGTGGGTGCGGGAAAAACTGGGGCTGGGGGTAGGTGATATAATAGCCATAGAGGGCGGCCGCCTCACGTGTTCCCGCGTCTTCAGGATACGAAACATGGAAGAGGATAGAATGCACGTAATCCGTCTTGATGGCTACACCCGAACCAACGCGAACGTTACAATAGGGGACAAGGTGAAGATATGGAAGGTGGACGCCCCCGAGGCGGACCGTGTTGAGGTCGCTCCGCTTATAGAGAAGGGGAAGAACATACGGTTCGCGAAGGGTACGGAGGAGTTCGCCAAGCGGGCAATAGTCGGCAGGCCCGTGGTTGAGGGGGACATCATAATGGTCCCAGGCCTGACGCTCATGGGCAGGATGCCCCTGCGCTTCAAGGTCGTCAGCACCAAGCCCGCAGGCATCGTGAAGATCGGTGTGACGACGCAGTTCCTCATTCACACCAAGCCGGCCGAGGCGATCATCACCGAGCGAATATCCTATGAGGACATAGGCGGGCTCAAAAAGGCGCTGGAGAAGATACGTGAGATGGTTGAACTCCCCCTCAAGCACCCCGAGCTGTTTGAACGGCTGGGCATAGAGCCGCCGAAGGGCGTGCTTCTCTACGGCCCGCCCGGAACGGGCAAAACCCTCATAGCGCGTGCGGTTGCGCATGAGAGCAGGGCACGGTTCTTCGCCATAAACGGCCCTGAGATCATGAGCAAGTACTACGGGGAGAGCGAGAAGAAGCTCAGGGAGATATTCGAGGAGGCGGAGGAGAACGCTCCGAGTGTGATATTCATAGACGAGATTGACGCCCTCGCTCCCAAGCGAGATGAGGTGAGCGGCGAGGTTGAGAGACGCGTTGTCGCGCAACTCCTGACTCTGATGGACGGGCTCAAATCGCGGCAGAACGTGATAGTCATAGCAGCCACGAACCGCATAGATGCGGTGGACCCCGCGCTCCGCCGTCCGGGCCGCTTTGACAGGGAGATAGAGATAGGCATACCCGACAGGGATGGCAGAAAGGAGATACTCATGATACACACGCGCGGCATGCCCTTTGAGGGCGGCGACGAGGAGAAGGAGCGGTTTCTGGAGGAGTTGGCGGAGGAGACGCACGGCTTCGTCGGCGCGGACCTCGCGGCGCTGGCCCGCGAGGCGGCCATGCACGCCCTGCGCCGCTACCTGCCCGAGATAGACTTGGACCGACCCATCCCGCCGGAGATTCTGAAGAAGATGACAGTCACAAAGGAGGACTTCAGGGTTGCCATGCGAAGCATAAACCCGACGGTGCTCCGCGGTGTGATGGTGGATATTCCCAACGTGTCGTGGGAGGACATAGGCGGTCTGGAGGACATCAAGGAGGAGCTGAAAGAGGCGGTGGAACTCCCCCTGAAAGATCCCGAGAGGTTCAGGAAGATGGGTATCCGTGCGCCCAAGGGCATACTCCTCTACGGCCCTCCCGGCACGGGCAAGACGCTCCTGGCGAAGGCCGTTGCGAAGGAGAGCAGTGCCAATTTCATCAGCATAAAGGGCCCCGAGATCATGAGCAAGTGGGTCGGCGAGAGCGAGAAGGCCATCAGGGAGATATTCAAGAAGGCGCGTCAGAGCGCGCCGTGTGTGGTGTTCCTTGATGAGATAGACGCCATAGCACCGCGTCGCGGCACAGATATGAGCCGTGTCACGGACAGAGTGGTGAATCAACTGCTCACCGAGATGGATGGGTTTGAACCGCTGAATGGCGTGGTCATAATCGCGGCCACGAACCGACCGGATATGGTTGACCCCGCGTTGCTGCGTGCCGGGCGCTTTGACAGGCACATATACATACCTCCCCCAGACGCGGAGACGAGGAGGAAGATATTCGAGGTGCACACCCGGAAGATGCCCCTCGCGGAGGACGTGGATCTCGGGGATCTTGCGACAAGAACGAAGGGGTACACGGGAGCGGACATAGAGAACGTGTGCCGCGAGGCGGGGATGTTCGCCATACGCGAGGGTGCAGATGCGGTGAGTATGGGGCACTTCCTGAAGGCGCTGGAGAAGATAAAACCCTCCGTGGATGAGGAAACTATAAAATACTACGAATCCATTGGGTTAGAATTGAAGAAAGGCGTTTCCAGAAAAAGGAGCGCCCCCATGGGATATTACTCCTGAAAGGAGGGATGATAATGAAGAAGTTCGTCTCGGAGATGAGAGGAAAAACCGTGATGACGACAGATGGTCTCATACTGGGTATGATAGATAACTTCGTCGTGGACACGGACACGGGTCAGATACAGCATGTTCTCGTGGTACCGGCCGAGGACCTTGAGGTGAGGGGATACCAGACGGACGCACAGGGCCGCCTGATAATACCTTTCAAAAGTATGAGGGCGGTCAAGGACGTAGTTGTCATGGAGCTCAGGTGACCTGACTTCTGTACCTGAGGAGGGCAGCCATTCCACCGAAGGCCTTCAGCAAAAGCTGCCCCTCCTCACTGTCATCCGATATGAGTTCCACCTTTGCGCTCGTCTGCTCTGCGAGATCAAAATACTGCTCTATAAGGTCCTGTTTTTCCACCACGTTCATATTCACGTTGCATTTCTCGCATCTCTTTTCGGGGATTTCTCCCTTCACAGTTTCCTCAACTTCCTCACCACACTGGGGACAGCGCCACCGCACTCTCATCTTCCGCAGACCCTCTGATATGAGCAGTGTGTCCACGGCCCCCATCTGGAGCGCCTTCCTGACATCCTCCTCGCCGTAGACCGCCAGGCCTCCATCGGGCTTCATGACCTCCTTCAGAAAGCGATTTATGAGCGCCTTTTCCTTCGCTATCTCCAGGTCCTGCAGTGTTTCCACGGCCTTGGCGACGAGTTCCCTCAGCCCGTACTCGTTCGTGTAGCCGGTGTCATATAGATCAATTATCTTCTTCCTGAGTTCGTGGTGGAGGTACTCCCCCTTCACGAAGAACTCCTTAGTCGCGCCCGGGCCGCCTATGAGGATGCCCTTCAGGTCGGGCACGCTCAGGAACACCTCGTTGGCCACGTCGCCGACCTTCTTGAAGAACTCGTGGACCGCCTGCTCTATGAGCCGTTCAAACCTCCTTGAAGACTGCCCGCCCTGATGGTGTTTGCTCGGAACGAGCGACTCTATGTGTTTAACGGTCTCAATTCTCCTCCCCTTGAGGAAACCTATCGTCGCCTCGCTGCGGTCTATGACCAGCAGCCCGTACACATCCTTGTGCCCCAACATGTCCTTCAGCGGCTCGAGATAAAACCTCGAATCGCATCTGTAGAGGAACGACTGAACCGGCTCTGGTGGCTCCAGCACGTACGCCACCATCTCCGTCTGGTCGCCCCTCGTGGAGACGTGCCCGACGAAGAACACCAGCCCGTTCTTCGGCGGCTTTTTGAAGTATTTCAGACGGGACATTATGCTCTCAATGGCCGACATGACGTTCTTCCGCGTGCTCTTGCTCTTTATGTTGGAGGACTGCGAGTACTCCTCCCGCAGGTAAGACATCACGTCCGATATTTGCCTCCCGGGTGGGATGTAGAGCGAGATGAGCTCAGTCCCTCTACCCTGCATCTTCTCCAGCTCTTCCAGGCTGCGCCTGAACTCGTACTTCTTCCTGTCATCGTCCATCGACATGAGTTATCACCGCAAACGTTTTTACCGTTCCATACATTATTCGGGTATGGAAGCCGTGGTGATATCCATAGGGGGTTCCGTCATCGCGCCGGACGGGCTGGATGTGGATTACATCCGTGACCTCGCCCGGCTGTTGGAGAGAATGCGGAACCTGTATAAAATTTATGTGGTGGTGGGCGGCGGTCGCGTTGCCAGAAAATACATAGACGCGGCACGGTACCTTGGCGGGGATGAGGGTCTTCTGGACAGGATCGGCATAGAGATCACGCGTGCCAACGCCATGGTGCTGGCATCCGCCGTTAAATCGGCCTGCACCTTCATCCCGCGGACGGTGGAGGAGGCATGCGTTGCCGGTATGAACTCGCCGGTGGTCGTAATGGGTGGAACCGTGCCGGGGCACACGACGGATGCGGTCTCGGTTTTGCTGGCGGAGGCAGTGGGTGCGAGGCGCGTAGTGAATGCGACATCGGTGGATGGCGTATATGACAGGGACCCTCATAAGCATACGGATGCCGTGAAGTACGATGAACTGAGCTATGAGGATGCGCTCAGGATATGCCTCGTCGGCGATGGGCGTGCAGGTCCCAACGTCGTTCTGGACCCCCTCGCAATACGCATAGCGTGGAGAAGCGGCATACGTATTTACGTTCTGAACGGAAGGGACCTTGAAAACCTTGAAGCGGCTGTGAGGGATGTGGGTTTCCATGGAACTGTCGTGGGATAGAATAAAGGGATTGTTCCAGTTGGAGTTCGCGAAGAGGGCTCGTGGAGAGGGCGCTTTCAAGGCAGTCATGGTCGGGGTTATACTCTCGGGCCTCTGGGTCTCACTGGTCTTCGCCGCGCCGATTCTCGAACCACCGGGAACGGTGTACCTCGGCAACGAGGGCGGAGCGAACCGCGTGGACTTCGCGGACGTGTGGGCCAACATGTCAAACCCCCTGGCTGCCTGGGTATACTACACCGGGGATGTGGGGTGCCACCAGCATGCCAACAGAAGTCTGTTCATAAACGGAAATCAGATGCCCTACTGCGCCAGGGACACGGGGATATTCCTTGGGGTATTCATCGGCTTCATCATCGCCGTTTTCTACCGCATCAGGATGAGCATGTTCACCTTTGGTCTATTCGTTCTACCCCTTGCGGTGGACGGGACAGTTCAGCTGCTCACTCCCTACGAAAGCACGAACCTTCTCAGGATAATAACAGGCATCCTCACGGGTGTGGCATTCGCGTGGATGCTATCCTCCATGATGGACGAGGCTCACTCCTGAGGATATACCAGTTCGTCCCTGTAGTACACCCTCAGCACCCGCCTGTAGGGTATCATCAGGCTGTCCGTGATGATGAACATATCCCCCAGATCCTTTATTTCCTCACCCCTGATGATCCCGTAGCCGGCCGGGGAGCCCCTGCTCAGGTAGTGTATTTCCAAATCCGCGATGTCCATGGACGGGTCCCACATAAAGCGGTTGAGCAACTCCCTCAGCGGGTTTTTCCTCATCTTCTCCTCCTCTTCCTTTTCATCTTGTACATGTAACCGATGTAGTGCACCACGGCCGCCACGAGAACCCACGAGATGAGCACGGACAGCGGCGTGTATATCCCGAATATGAGGCCCTGTGATCCGAGCGTGATCACCAGCACGAGAGAGCCATAGGTCTTGCAGCCGAAGAGGGGGAATACGCGGTTCCACCGCATTTTCACGGAGAGATAACCAAGCGCGGTGTAGGTGAAGAGAAGAAGCAGAACTTCTACGGGCAGGTCGGCGGAGGCGAGGAGAACGAAGAGGCTCAGCGTGTTGGTGTAGACGCTGCTCCAGCTCACGTAGTGTTTCTCCACCACGATGCCCACGTATATGGTGAGCAGGGCCGAGAGCACGGTGGCCAGTTCCGGGGTCAGAATCTGCATGCCGCCACGCACAACGGCAACGGTGGTGATAATCGTTTCGCTCTAAAAAATCAGGATTTAAGCTCTATCTCTATGTGTATCCCGTCCGGGATCTGGATTCTCATAAGCTGTCTAAGCGCGCGCTCATCCGCGTCTATGTCTATGAGCCGCTTGTGCACGCGCATCTCCCAGCGCTCCCACGTCTCGCTGCCCTCGCCGTCCGGGGACTTTCTCACGGGCACTATGAGCCGCTTCGTAGGCAGGGGTATGGGTCCGTGTATCT
>MTNG01000084.1 GCA_002011395.1 Candidatus Aciduliprofundum sp. JdFR-45 | reverse complement strand
GAGATGTTCCCCCGCCTCTTTCAGAAAGGTACGTATCACCTCGTCCCTCTCCCCGCCGCACACGGCGGGGTCCTCCTCCGGCGGGCAGGGGAGGTAAGGCGGATTGAAAACTATGATATCGTATAGGCCGGAAACTGCTGAGAATAAATTTCCCGTGACGGCGCATATCTCAACGCCCTTCTCTGCCGCCAGCCTGAGGGTCGCCTCAACGGCCTCCGGGTTTATATCCACGGCGGTAACCATGTTTCCGCGCAGGGCGAGTTCCACCGCGATTACTCCGCTCCCGCACCCCATCTCCAGAACGTGTTTTCCGGAGAAATGCGGTATGGCGTCAAGCAGAAGGAACGTGTCCTCAGACGGTTCGTATACCTCATGCATCACATCTCCCTCGCAAGGAGGTAAAGCGCTGCGGATGCTATGACGACCATGAGTGTGGCCGTTAGATATGTGGGCGATGTCGGCACCAGATACCGCAGGGCTAGGAGACCTGCAAAGGCCGCAGTGCCCATACCGACCGTGTAGGGCATGCCCGCAAGCATGACCTCCTTCGCGTTGTCAAGGCCTTTCAAACTCTCCAGATACAGCGAGAACATGGCCAGAAACACCGAGGCATATATCAGGGCCACGGGTGCGATTTCATAGGGGTCGCTTTCAACGGATATGAAGGCGGCTGAAAAGGCGAGGGTAAGAACTGCAATATGCAGCACGCCCCTGCCATGAAACAGCCGATAGATTATATAGAAACACATGGAGAGCCCCACGAATATGGCTGTCAGTTCCACCCTGCCGTAAACCAGCGAACCGACCATTATCATGAGGGCCGAGCCGAAGTACGAAACCGCCGGACCTATTGTATGAGCGCCCTCTCTATCGGGGTGTTTATAGGCCAATATTTCACCTCCACGTGCTTTGAGAGTTCCTCTGCGGGTATGGTGCGTATGGCGTTGTAGAGCCGCGAGGCACGGTCATCGCCCGGTATGAGGGGAAGTATAACTGTGCCGTAGCAACCCCGCGCCACGAGCCGCGCGATCTGGACCTCCATCTCCCAGTCAATCCTCGGTGCGATCATGATGAAGTGGCTGGCCGTGAAGCCCTTGAGTATGAGGGTGGACACATGCTCAAAGGACAGCTCCGACTCGCCCGGCTCGTCCACCCCGCCGAGCAGGTTGAGTATCCTGTAAAAGTGGTGCCTTCCGAATCCGCCGTAGGCCCATGAGAGCGTGGTCTTTGCCACCACCATTCCCACCCTGTTGCGCCCCTTCAGGAGTTGATTTGCGAGTGATGCGGCCGCGCGTATCATGGCATCGTAGACCTCGTTCACCGCCAGTTCTTTCACACCGAGTTCGCGGAGGTCCACCACTATGACCACATCGCCAACCCTGTCCTGCATGGTCTCGTTCACGATGAGCCGCTGGTGCCTCGCCGATGCCTTCCAGTTGATACGCCTGGCATCGTCCCCCGTTACGTACTCGCGCAGAGAGTGGAAATCAAAGCCGTGACCCTTGTAGCGCGACGGTATATCGCCCATGAGGGCCTTGGTCCTCCTCGGCACGAATCGGAGTCGCTCCATCCTGTACCACTGGGGGTGGACCTTGACATACCCGGGCCCGCGGAGTTCGCGCCTCTCCTCCCTGAAGCCGAAGAGATCACGAATCTTCACGCTGGCCGTGAAATCCTCGTAGCGGCCGAACCTGTCCATCTTCCTGCGCCTGACGACCTTTCTTATGCCGGGGCGTATAAACACTCCGAAGCGCCCCGTTATGTCCTCAACTATGACCAGACCGTAGAATCCCCTGCTCCTTATGGTGTACGTGACCACGTAATCGTCGCCCTCGTGCAGGCTCGTGGTCCCGGTCTCGCGCACTATTTCAACGTCACCGTCGGCGAGCATGACCGAGCCCACGCAGAGCACTCCCATTATCAGAGCAACGGCTCCCAGTTCCGGAAAGAGGAAGGCGAAGGAGATGACGACCATCATAAGGATGGCCGTGAGGAAGTGGGCGAGGTTGCGGCTCATAGGGCCTCAGACCTTCGGCACGGGGACCTTTGACAGAACATCCCTTATAACGTCGTCGCTCCTCACACCGCGTATCCAGCTCTCGGGTTTCATCACTATCCTGTGCCGCAGGGCCATGGGTGTGACGGCCTTTATGTCCTCGGGCGTCACGTAATCTCTCCCGTGGCACAGAGCCCTGGCGCGCGAGAGCTTCAGTATGGCTATGGACCCCCTCGGGCTGGCGCCGACCTCCACCTGCTTGTGCCTGCGGGTCTCCCTTGTGAGGTCGGTTATGTAGTGGAGGAGCGTGTCCTCCACGAATACTTCTTCGGTGGCCCTCTGTATCTCCACGAGTTCCTCCATGCTGAGCACGGTCTCTATTTCCACGTCGTCTTTCTTCCTCTGTATTCTCCTGCGGAGTATTTCCACCTCGGCCTCGCGGTTTGGATACCCCATGGATATCTTCGCGAGAAACCTGTCAACCTGTGCCTCTGGAAGGGGGTACGTTCCCTCCTGCTCTATGGGGTTCTGCGTGGCTATGACGAGGAAGGGCCTCTCTATGCTGTAGGTCTCGCCCTCTATGGTCACCTGCCTCTCCTGCATGGACTCCAGAAGGGCGCTCTGCGTCTTTGGAGGTGCCCTGTTTATCTCGTCCGCCAGCAGTATGTTGGTGAAGACGGGCCCTTTCATGATCCTGAACTCGCCGGTCTTCCTGTCGTAGATGTAGGCGCCTGTTATGTCCGCAGGGAGCAGGTCGGGGGTGAACTGAACCCGCTTGAAGTCAAGACCCAGCGCGGCGGCGAAGCTCTTCGCCATAAGCGTCTTTGCGAGCCCGGGGTTGTCCTCTATGAGCACGTGCCCGTCGCTGAGTATGACGTACATCATGTTCATGAGGACCTCGTCTTTACCCACGATGGCCTTTTTCACCTCCGCTATAACCTTCCGTATGCTCTCTCCATATCTTTCCGTGTTCATTCCACACCACCTGCGTATTTTATTACGACTTCCATCTCCTTCCACCACCTGTCGGGGGGCACGCTCTCTTTCAGGTTTCTCCTCCTGGCGTAAAACTTCAGTATAACCTCGGCGAGTTCATCCGGGAAGACGTCCCTCAGGATTTCTCTGTCACCCAGCGCCTTTGAGAGCGCCTGCCCTTCAAGGTTGTAGCGGGATTTTATTATGTGCATGGCGGCGTCCAGCACCTGGTCCTCCATTATGCGCTGGCTGGCGGCATAGCCCCTGACAGCGTTCCGGAATATCTCCTCCCACGTTGAGCCCCGCAGCGGCTCATCCAAATCAACCTCGGCCGCCTCCTCCGGGTTGACCCTGCCGAAGATCAGGCCCGAGGCCACCGCGACGGAGTACACGGATGCGATTATGAATATTACATAATGTGAAAAGGGTGCCACCAGGAAGAGTGGCAAACACAGGAACGTGGCCGCGGCAACGTTCCTCATCACTTCCCCTGCAGCTCCCATCTGATCTCCTCCAGCGCTCTGATGGCTTCGTCCCTCTTCTCCTCGCCCATCTCGTGGGTGCTGTAGCGCGCCTCCTCAAATACGAGGACCAGTTTTTCCACAGCGCTTCTTTTCAGTCCGAGTTTCTCCACGGCTATCTCCTGAAATTCCAGAGGTGTCAGATGTGGCTGGTCGCTCACGCCCCTCTCCCTGCACATGCGCTCCAGTTCCTTGAAGGCCCTCAATATGGCCTCCCTCACGCTGTCGCCCCTGACCACGAACTCCTTCGCTCGCAGGATGTATTTCTCAACCTCTTCACCGCGTTTTTTGATTTCGGGAACGCGTTCCGTCTTCACGAAGACCTTCCACACGATGAGGGATATGAGGGCTCCGGCTATAAGCGCCATCACCACGAACCCCAGAAAACCACCGGGGTATGAGTGGGATATCTGCCGGACGACCTCTCTGCTGGAGGTTCCGCCGCCTCCGCCGGGCGTCAGGCCGGGCACCAGCACCACCAGGAGGAACATGGCGAAGACCATGGATGTGGCCAGCAGAACGGAGAATGCGTGCTTTGCGAATTCTCTCCGCTGCAGAAAAATGCCCGCTATGAGGGCGGCGAAGCCCACGGCGATGAACGCCTGAAGTATGAAGAGAATGGCATTTCCAACGGGTGCCAGGGAGACGTTTCCCTCCTGGACCTTTTCGGGCGGTTTGAGCGGCACGGTCGTGACCTCTCCGTAGTCCACGTATGGAGACGTGTAGTAGGCGGATGCCGAGACCCACATGAGCACCAGAAGGGCGACGACCACAACGCTCTTTCTCATGTTCCCTCACGACATTCCTGCGAGGAATTTAAAGTTTTTGTGCAGTTTTAAAGGCGGGTGTGAAATCACCTCCTTTTATCTTGCTATCCGATGCGCTGGGATTCGCAGATGGACGCCGCGAAAACCGTATATACCACCTTCATATATGTTATTCCGGGATGAGGTTCGTATGAGCAGGAGGATAGTTGCCATATCCCGGTCCGTCTCCATATTCCTCGCGGTTGAGTACATCCAGGAGGACTGCAGACGGCGCTTGCGCCTTCTCTACGAGGACATGGAGGATCTGGACGAGGAGTCGCTTGCCCTCCTCCTGCGGATGATGGAGCAGAGGTGACCCCGGAGAAAAGGTTTTATCCACGGTGCCCTTACTTCCGCCCATGGGCGTGTTGCAGGATCTCGGTTCCTCCCTGAGGGGAACCCTGAAGAAGGTCATGCGCTCCACCAGGGTCGACGAGTCCCTGGTGAAGGAGGTTGTGAGGGACCTGCAGCGCGCCCTCCTTCGGGCGGACGTGGATGTCCACCTGGCGCTCCGCATAACGAAGAACGTGGAGAGGAGGGCGCTGAGCGAGGAGCCGCCTCCGGGGATGAGCCGGAGGGACTTCGTTGTAAGGGTCATATACGAGGAACTCCTGTCCCTCGTGGGGGAGAGGAAGGAGATTCACCTGAAACCGCAGAGGATAATGCTCGTGGGCCTCTACGGGCAGGGGAAGACCACCACCGCGGGGAAACTCGCCCGCTTCTTCACCAGAAAAGGTCTCTCCGTACTCCTCGTAGCGTGCGATGTCCACCGCCCCGCGGCGCACGAGCAGCTGGAGCAGCTGGCGGAGCAGGTCGGCGTCCCGTTCTTCGGCATGAAGGGCGAGAGGGACGCAAGGGTCATCGCGAGGGAGGCGGTGAAGCGGAGCAGGCCCAACCAGGTGGTGATATTTGACACTTCGGGGAGACATGCTCTGGAGGAAGACCTCATTCAGGAGATAAAGGACCTGAAGGAGATCATAGACCCACATGAGATATTCCTCGTCCTGGACGCCACCATAGGTCAGCAGGCGGGGAAGCAGGCGAAGGCGTTTCACGATGCGGTTGGCATAACCGGTGTCATACTCACGAAGATGGACGGGAGTGCGAAGGGCGGCGGTGCTCTGAGCGCTGTGGCCCAGACCGGTGCGGGCATAGCGTTCATAGGCGTGGGCGAGCACCTGGAGGACCTGGAGCCCTTTGACCCCAAGCGCTTCATCTCGCGCCTCCTGGGCATGGGCGACCTGGAGACCCTGATGGAGGTGGCGCGTGAGGTTGAGGTCTCCGAGGAGGAGGCGGAGAGGGCCATGGAGCGGATGCTCACCGGGCGCTTCAACCTCAAGGACATGTACGAGGTCATGGTCCAGTTCTCAAAGCCCGGCCTGCTCAAGCGCCTTCTGTCGTCGCTCCCCTTCTTCAGCATGCCCGGCGTTGGGGACATAGACGATTCCTTCATAGACGCCTCCCAGCAGAATCTGAGGAAGTACAGGGTGATAATGGACTCCATGACCTATGAGGAGCTGGAGAACCCGGAAATAATAAAGGGGCGGAGGATAGAAAGGATTGCCCGGGGATCCGGCACGAGCCCCGAAGATGTGAAGGCGCTCCTGAAGCAGTACAGGACCATGAAAAAGCAGATGAAGCAGATGCGCGGCAACAGGAAGATGATGAGGATGCTGAGGAAGCACCTGAGGGAAGGGGACCTGGGGCTGTGAACATGCGGGCGTTTCTCCTCATAACCCACAGGGCCAGCGCGGACGGCGATTTCACCCTTGAGGACATGCCCGGCAGCGGCGGGCGGGTGGACATCGTGGTGAGGTGCATAACCTCCGCCCTTCTGCTCTCCCACGGCGTGAGACGGGACACCGTGATCTACGTTCTCTTCCAGAGGGGCAGGAACTCCCCCCTCCTTCTTGAGGTGCGGGGCGCGGAGGTGCGCTATCTCAGGCCCGACGAGAGGAGCGCTGGTGCGCTGATACGCCATGCCCTCATAAGGGGCGGCGAGGGTCTCACGTCCCCCGGGATATACGTGTGGCGGAGGAACTTGGAGGAGACGCTCTCCCGCCTCTCGGAGATGGGTGAGATAACGCTCTTGGCGGAGGATGGGGAGGACGTGGAAACCGTGGATTTCCCTGAGAACGTGGTTTTCGTTCTGTCGGACCACCTCAACCTCACCGAGGAAGAGGAGGAAATCGTCAGAAAATACGCGAAAAAGGCGGTGAGCGTTGGCCCCCTGAGCCTTCACTCGGACCATGTGATAGCCATCATTCACAACGTTCTGGACAGGCGTCAGTACTCGTAGCCCGCGGCAAAGGCCTTTAGATTCATCTCTTCCGTTCCCTTCGGAACGGCCTCGCGGATGGCCGCCTCCATGGCCTCTTTTGACACTATGCCCGTCTTCGCGGTGAAGTGTCCCAGGATAACCATGTTGGCGAACAGACCCCTGCCGCATTTTTCCTTCGCTATGTGCGTCGCCGGGAGGCCGTGGGCCGGGCCGGGGTGTGAAATCTCCGTCACGAGTTCCGAATCGTATATCAGCAGTCCGTCCGGTTTCAGGGTCTTTCCGAACTCGCTGTAGCCCTTCTGGGCCATGGCTATGAGTATGTCGGCCTCGTCAACGTAGGGGTAGTCAATTTTCTCGTCCGATATCACGAGGGCGGATGTGGTGAAGCCGCCCCGCATCTCAGCGCCGTAGGTCTGCGTGAAGACGACCTCGCGGTGCTCAAAGACGGCCGCGGCCAGACCTATTATGTAGCCGGCCAGAAGGACGCCCTGCCCCCCTTTGCCGGAGAGCCTTATGCGTACCGGGGACATGGGCGGGGAAAAAGAGGGGTAAGAGATAAACGTTTCGTCAGCGCAGCCCGCCTTTGATCTTGCGGCGGGAGATCTTCATGCCCGTGGGCGTGACCATGATAAGCGTCTTGCCTATGCCCGCCACGTCTCCGTTTATATCCCTGGCGACGTTTTTGAGTTCGTTTATTATTCTCCTCAGGGTGAGTTCGTCGTTGGCTATGCTGCTGAAGTCAATTATGAGCACATCCCCGTTGTACACGAAGTCGGTCAGAGATGTAACGTCCTCGTACCTGTAAACCTCGGCGACGCGTACCACGGGCCCCGTGGCGGCCGCCTCCACGCCCACGTCAAACTCGTTGAGGTCTATGTAACTCCTCGGCTCTACCACCGTGGAGCCCTTTTCTATATGCCTCGTCGGCTTCTTCCGCAGAAATTTCGGCATGGACTATCACCTCTGCTTTAATGTAAAGGGTTTTGAGAATAAAAAACTTGTGATTTCCATCCCCTCCTCTCCGCACCTTCACATCCATGCAACGCACAGGAAAAATTATTAAGGGGAAATGGCATTAGTGGTGAAAGTGTTCCCCCACGCGTTCATAAACAGGACAGAGCACCTGGAAAAACTCATAAGCGGCTTTGAAAGCGCACTGGCGGGGAGGGGGAAAATGTATCTGTTGAGAGGGAAGGAGGGCGTTGGGAAAACGGCCCTCGTTGATTTCTTTCTAGACGGCATAGAGGAGGAGGACGTGCGGATTCTGCGGGTCCGTTGCGAATGTGGCAGGCCCCCTCTTTACCTGCTCCTGAGGCGAATACAGGCGGAGCGCCACGTTGAGATGGACATACCCTCGCGCGCTCTGTTGAAGGTGGCCGAGGGCATGGTGGAGAGGGACCCGACCATATCGTCTCTCCTCCTGAGGGTCTCCCTGCTGACCATAAAGGACGAGGATACCTTCAGGGACATAGGTTCCATGGGCAGGGCGAGCCTTTTCAAGGTGCTCCTGCAGGAACTGGAGGAGATGTCGCTGGAAAAGCCCGTGGTGGTCGTCATAGATTCGCTGGAAAGGGGCGATGTAGACCTGCTCCTGTTCCTGCACTTCTTCAGCAGGCGTATAACCCAACGCCGCATAATGCTCATAGCCACGTACAACCCCTATCTGATAGCCTCCCCCGAGATGAGGGACCTGCTCCTGAGGGTGTCCCGCGAGGGCGTGGCCGAGGAGATGGCGATTGAACCCTTCGGGGAGGGAGATATGCGCGCCCTGCTGGAGAGGAACTTCCTCATAAAGCCCAGCCCGAGGTTCCTCAACTACATAATGAAGAAGACCGCGGGCAACCTCCACTACGTCCGCATACTCCTGTCCAGTGGGGTGCAGTCGCGTGGTTCAATAACCAGCATCCTGCGCGAGAGGATTGAGTCCCTCAGCGGGGAGGAGAGGATGTTGCTGCTCCTCGTCTCCATATTCCCGGGGGGTGCGCCTTACGAAGCCCTGCTGGAACTTCTGGACTCGCCGACCCTCCTTGATTCCCTTGAGCGCATAATGGACCTGGGCCTGGTGGAGGAGCACATGGAGCGCGTGGTGCCGGCGACGTCCAGCGTTAGGGACATCACAATATCCACGGTGCCGGTGGAGGTTTACCGGGAGGCGAACCTCAGGGTCGCGCGTTATCTGGAGGAGCGCGATGGTGGGGACATTCTGTCTCTGGCGTGGCATTACAGGGAAGCGGGCGAGGTTGAGCGCGCTTCCCGGTATTATCTCAGAGCGGTGAAGGAGTTCATATCGGATATGTCGCTGCGGGAGGCAGAGGTGGTGCTTCACGAGGCGTCCGAGAGCGCCAGGGAGCCGGAGAGGAGCCGTATAAACGTTTATTACGTTCTCGTGCTTTACATGATGGGGGATCTCAATGCGCTTCTGGACGTGCTTGGCGAGATAAGGGAGGAGAATCTGGCACCCGAGGAGCGGGTGGCCTATCACATGACGCGATGTTTTCTGTACACGGACCTCGGGAACCTTGAGGACGCACGCAGGGAGGGCGAGACGGCCCTCTCACTCGCTGAGGAGCCGGGTCTGAGGTCTGAAATACTCCGGGCCATAGGGAACACGTATTTCTTTGAGGGAGATTATGCCACGGCCGAGCGTTATTACGCGGAGGCGCAGGATGTGGCGCCACCGGGCACACCCATCTGGGCCCGGGCGACGGTCAACCTCGCGCTCGTGGGGTGGGCCACCGACCCATCCGGCGCGAAGTCCGTTCTCACCGAGGCGATGCGCATTTTCAGGGAGCACGGTGATTACTATTCATTTCTCCGGACCCGCATAAACTACCTGCACATACTTCTTAAGGAGGGAAGGCATTACGAGGTTCTGAAGGGTGCCGAGGAGATGAGACGCCTGACCTCTGCCCTCGGCATGAGGTGGTTCACCGCCTCGGCGACCATGCTGGAGGGCATATCCCTCCTCGTTGAGGGTAGGTACGCCGACGCGGGCGAGTGCCTCTTCTCCGCCATGAACGAGTTCCGGGATATAGGGTACGCATCGGGATACATGCAGGCCAGGGCGCTGTACCTCTACGCGCGCCATCACATGGGGGTAAGCACGGTGGCTGAGATGGATATGCTGGCCGGGGAGGCCGAGAAACTCGGCTATGTCAAAACCAGCAGATACATAATGCTCCTCCTATCAGCCATGCTGAGGGAAATGGGCAGGGCGGAGGAAAGCGAGGCCATCCTTGCTGAGATGGGTGAATGGGTGAAAAGGGTGGGTATGGACCCGACATACGTGATAATAAACGGAGGGGTGCCGTATGCTTAGGTTTCTGGACGAGATGAACGCCGTGGTCGGCAGGGATGAAGAGCTGGAGATGCTGAAGAGAAAGTGGGATGAGGCCATGTCCGGCAGGGGCTCGGTTGTGATGGTCGTGGGCGAGGCCGGCATCGGAAAGACAACGCTCGTCAACAAACTCGGTGAGTACGCGGAGAGCAGGGGGGGCATCTATCTACGGGGGCAGGGCCTCTACCACGAGAACATAGAGCCCTTTCTCCCCATATACGAGATACTTAGGGAGTACGAGGCGAAGAAGAGCGGTGGCACCGGCGGTGGCATAGCGGCTCTTCTGATACCGGAGACCTCCTCCCGCGGGCGAGATGCCCTCGTTGGCATAACGCCGGAGGAGGGTTCTCCCGGCGACGAGAGCCTTCGTGTCATGGAAAACCTACGGAAACGCTTTGAGAAGATGAGCCGTGTGGAACCCCTCCTGATATTCGTGGACGACCTTCAATGGGCGGACATAAGCACGCTCAATTTCATACTCTATCTCGCAAGAAGTGTCAACCGCATGCGGATTCTCCTCGTGGGCTCCTACAGGCCCGAGGACGTCAAAATGGAGAGGGACCACCCACTGACCGACATCGCCCGCAGGATGGAGAGGGAGAAACTCTGCGTGGAGATCAACCTCGGAAGGCTGACCTGCGAGGACGTTCACACGATACTGAACGATGTTCTCCGCCTGGAGATACCCGAGGACGTTGTGCGGACGCTTTACGAACTCACCGAAGGCAACCCGTATCACCTCAACGAACTGCTCAAGGAAATGGTTAGAGATGGACTTATAGACCCCGAGGAAATGGTGTGGAATCCCGTGATAAGCAAGGAGAGCATAATACTGCCCCGGACGCTGGAAGACCTGGTCATGAGACGCGTTGACCGCCTGTCCGACCTCGCCAGGAAGGTTATAAGGGCGGCGTCCGTTCTGGGTAAAAGGTTTTCACTTGAAGACCTCGTTGAACTCACGGGCATAGGGGATGAGGCGCTCGCAGATGCCATGGAAGAACTTCTACGCCTGGACCTGATCAAGGAAGGCGAGCGGGACTATGAGTTCTCGCACATAGTGGTGCAGAGGACGGTGTACTCAAGCATGTCGTCCATCCGCAGACGTCTTCTCCACAGAAAGGCAGTGGAGATCATAGAGCGCAGCGACCGCCCTGACAAGGTGTTCCGCTTGGCCCTTCACTGCTACTACGGCGGGCTGAGGGAGAAGGCACTGGAGTACATGGTCAGGGCGGGCGATGAGGCCTTCAGGATGCTCGCCTTCCGCGAGGCGCTCTGGTACTATCAGAGGGCCGAGGAACTCGCTCATGAGATCGGGGCAACCATGGAGGACATCTACGAGATCCACGTGAGAGAGGGTGACTCTCTGTACGTCATAGGCGACTACGATGAGGCGCGCAGGAAGTACGAGGAGGCGCTTCAGTTCGCAGGCGAGCGGGAGAAAATAGAGGTGTGCATTCGCATAGGCAACATATGCCTTGACAGGGGCGACCTCAAATGCGCCGAGGAGTACTACCACAGGGCCATGGAGTACTCCGTGGACGGCATGAAAAGGGGCCTCGTGCTGGCCAAACTCGCCCATCTCTACATGATGCGCGATATGCTGGAGCGGGCCGCGGAGTACCTGGATGAGGCGAGGAAAATCGCGGAGGACACGGGTTCGCCGGAGTTGATGGCCCTCGTCCTGAAGGAAGAGGGCATTTTAAAATACAGGCAGATGGATGAAGAAGGGGCGCTCAGGTGCTTTCTCAAATCCCTTGAGGAGTACGAGAAGACGGATGAGGCCCTTGGCAAGGTCAAGGTCATAATGGACATAGGAGCCGTGTACATGTCGCTGGCGGACACGGAAAACGCGGAGAAATATCTAAAAATGGCTCTCAAGATGGCCGGCGAAATGGGCTATGTTACGCTCATAGCCAGCATATACCTGAACCTAGCCAACTACTACTCCGGCATAGGGGACCTCAAAAAGGCGGAGGAGTATCTGGAGCGTTCAGAGGAATACGTTCGCAGGATAGGCGATGTGCGCCTCGGCCAACTGGTGTACCGGAACAGGGCAGTTGAATTTTTCAGGGAGGCCAGATTTGAAGAGGCCCTGGAGAACATCAAAAAGGCGCAGGAGTACGCGCTGGAGATGAACAACGAGTACGAGCATGCGAGGCACAGGGCCCTTGAGGCGCTGTTTTTGATTGTGATGGGCAGGGCGGATGAGGCCGAGACCATACTCAACGATGCCCTGGCCGTGATGGGTGCGGTGGATGAGATCCCGGCGCGGCTTGATGTTCTCGGGTACAGGGCTGCATACCTGGAGTTTCTGGGGCGTTATGGCGAGGAGAGGGAAGTTCTCATGGAGAGCATAAGGGTGTGCGAGCGCGGCGGTCTCAAGAGGGAGAA
Organism: Candidatus Aciduliprofundum sp. JdFR-45; assembly: GCA_002011395.1. GTDB lineage: Archaea > Thermoplasmatota > Thermoplasmata > Thermoplasmatales > JdFR-45 > JdFR-45. The sequence continues at coordinate 9,166 of MTNG01000084.1, read as the reverse complement.
GGGCCGCACACTGCTGGAACTGGCGAGGAATATGTTCCTTGAGGGGGACTTTGACGGGGCCGTGCGAACGCTGGAAGAGGCAGAGTCGCTCCTCGGGGATTTTCGGCCAACTGAACTTGACCGCTATATGCTGACCTCCAGGCGGTTCATGAAGCGCATAGCCGCGTGCGAGGACCCCGCGGAGGAGATAAGCGACTACGCCTCTGATTTGCTCCAGGGACGGTACATCCTGCGCTGCGTTGAGTTCCTTTACCACATGGGAGTGGTGTACGTTCGCTCGGGCAAGGAGGGTGGGAAATTCCTGAGACGCGCTATGGACCTCGCGGAAAAGCATGGCATGGGGTCGTACAGACGGCTCATTGAGGGCGCTCTTTCCGGCCCCCCGTGAGGGAGAACTCCCATCGGGTCACGGGTTCATCAAACTCGGCAAGGCAGTCGCCGCACCTCCACAGGCCGAATCTCTGGAATATGTCCTCGCTGCCGCAGTAGGGGCACACAGGGTCATCGTCTCCCATACCATGGACATGTAGACATCGCACTATATATGGCTTTCCCGTTTAGGGGTTAGATTTATTAATATCGGTGCAGATGTCATACGCGATAGAAATGGCAGGGGAATACAAGTTCAAGGTATGTCTGGTGGGAGATCCGGGCGTTGGCAAGACGTCCCTCGTCAGGCGCTTCGTGTACAATATGTTTTCCGACAAATATCTCACGACCATAGGCACGAACATATACAAAAAGAACCTGAAAATCAGGGGGGTGTCATGCACCCTGATGGTGTGGGACATAATGGGACAGCCCGGGTTCAGGGAAATACTCAAGACGGCGTACTTTTACGGAGCGCAGGGCATAATCGCGGTGGCCGACCTCACATCCCCGCAGACCTTTGAATCTCTGCCGGACTGGGTTGAGGCCGCCATGGGCGTGGTTGAGGAGAGCTTCCCCGTGATCATGTTTGCCAACAAGAGCGACCTTGAATGGAAGGTGGACGAGAATTACGTGAAGGAGGTTGCTGACAGGATAGGCGCTGAGGAGCACTACATAACCAGCGCCAAGACGGGGGAGAACGTGGAAAAGGGCTTCGTGAGCATGGCTAAATATCTCCTCCCCTGAACTTCCTGAGTTTACCGACCCACCTCAGGCGCATCCTGTAGGCCTTTTCGTCCCCCATCATCTCGCGTGAGAGTTCATACAGGTTTTTGATGAGCCTTTCAATCTCATCGTACGTTGGATTCTCCATGTCCTTTATATTTGCCCTCTCAAACTGCTTCCTTATTATGGGCATGGCATCCTCAAAGGAGCCGTAGGTTCTGGCGAAATCGGTCATTATGTAGTCCAGGACATCGCGCAGGTTCATAACATCTGCCTTCTCCTCTCCCCTCTCCCTCCTCACGGGTTCAAACTCCAGCATCATCCCTGCGAGGTTGTGGAAAGCCTCCTCCACGTTCTCGCCAGTCTTCGCGCTGGTGATGTACCACGGCGCGCTCAGTTCATCGGCAACCGCTCTCACATCGTCCTCGCTGACGGCCCATTCAAGGTCGCTCTTATTTGCCAGCAGAATCACGGGAACTTCGCCCGCCGCCCTCACGAGCACATCGCGCCAGTATCCGGTCAGACTGCTGAGGGTCTCGGGCCTTGTGAGGTCGCATACCAGAAAGGCGCCTTCCGAGCCCCTGAGGGAGGCCTCCTGCACCTTCGTGAAACCCTTCTGCCCCAGCACGTCCCAGATCATAAGTATCATTTCGGTGTCGTCCACAGTCACCGTTTTCTTGGAGACCTTCACCCCTATGGTCTGAATGTATTTGTCCGAGAACTTGTTCAGAACGAATCTGTTTATGAGCGAGGTTTTTCCCACCGCCCCGTCTCCGAGCAGCACGATCTTCCTCTTGACCACCTGCATACGTGGGGAATACGCGTTGAGGGTTATTTTACTTTTTCCCTTGACGGCCCCCAATCCCCAGAACGCGGAACCACCTGAGCACCACATCGTCCGATAGGCGGTACAGGCCGTTTCCGTCCCTCACCACTATGCCCCTCCCCTCCAGATGCGCGAGGTGCTTCCTGACGGTGTTGCGGGATGCGTGTCCCCTCTCCACACGCACCTCCTCCGCTATACGCGTTATGTTCGCCTCTCCCAGACGGAGAAGCGCCTCCACGACGTACCTCTCATCGCCGGAAACGTCTGGCAGGAAATCCGCCACCGAGAGCCGGCCGAATCTGAGAGCCAGTTCAACTATTCTGAAATAGGCGAGCACTATGCCTTTGACCTCGCCCTCCATCAGTTCGCGCAGTAAACGCTCTACCCTCTGTAATCTCTCCTCAACGTCCCCGCCCATCTCAGCATCTCTCCTATGCTCATGCTTTCACGGTATCTTCTGGCGAGACGCCTCGCGGTCTTCCGTGGAATGCCTCTCCGTATCAATTCACGCCGAAATCGGCGGACGCAGCGCCACCTCGCAAGGGCGAACCGCGGGAACAGTGCCAGGAGGCGCAGCACGAAGGATGCGACGAAGACGAGGGTGAGGCAGAGGCCCCCGCTCACTCCTCATCCTCCCGGGCCCCGCGGGAACGCTCGCCCAACCCCGCGTTCCCGAAGATGTCGCGGCTCAGGGACTTTATGCTGTAGTTGTCCATGAACTTCTCCGTCAGGCGTGCGGCCTCCTCGGGGGGCATTCCCTGTTTAACGAGTTCGCTGTAGAACTCCGCAACGGCTCTGCCAAATTCCCTGGCCCTCTCAGGGTCCATGAGTGCCTCCATAATGTCCCGTATTAGCCGGGGTATCTTCTCGCTCACAACGTCCAGGACCTCTTTCAGTTCCTCCACGTCCTCCCTGTCTCTATCCTCCATGTGCATCACCGCGGATGATTATGTCGGTCATGCGGGTATAAACTTTCGCTCAAAAGTGACCGGCGTTTCAAAAAAACCGCACGGTGCGGTAAAGATTTATATTCCACCCATGTGATGGGCGCCCATGCACCTGACCGTTGACATAGAGATGGAGGAGAAGATCCTCCAGGCGAACACCAAACTGGCGGAGATGAACAGACGGCTTCTGCGTCAGCACGGTGTGAGGGCCTACGACTTCATGGGCGCCATCGGGAGCGGGAAGACGGCCCTAATAGAGAGGATATCGTCCATCCTGATGGAAAGGGGTCTGCGGGTTGGGGCGGTCACGGGCGACGTTGCGGGCGATGACGATGCGCGCCGTCTGAAGTCCCTGGGTCTTCCCGTGGTGAACGTGAACACGGGGAAAGAGTGCCATCTGGACGCCCACTACCTCCACCACGCGCTGGAGGAGTTGCCTCTGGATGAACTGGACATAGTGTTCGTGGAGAACGTGGGCAACCTCGTCTGCCCTGCGGACTTCCCGCTGGGCACGGACATGAGGGTCGTGGTGGTCTCTGTGACCGAGGGGGACGACATGGTCAGAAAACACCCCGTCATATTCGGCATAAGCGATGTGGCGGTCGTGAACAAGATAGACATCGCGGAGCACGTGGGGGTGGACCCGAAGGTAATCGTGGAGGACTTCCGCAGGGTCAAGCCCGGTGGGAAGATAGTGCTCACCTCCGCCAGGACGGGCGAGGGCATAGAGGAACTCATGCGTCTGATGGGTCTGTGATATGCCGTACCGGATCGTTGTTAGGGGCATCGTTCAGGGCGTGGGGTTCAGGCCCACCGTAGCCCGGATTGCCAGGGCCATGGGTCTCAGGGGATACGTGAGGAACGCGGGGAGTTTCGTTGAGATAGTCGTGTCCTCTTCCCCCCATGAATTTCTGGAGGCGTTGAGGAGGGATCTGCCACCCCTCGCGAGGATAGAGGAGGTGGAAGTGGAGGCCGTGGATGCGCCTCTCCCGGATGGCTTTGCAATAGAGAGGAGCGCGGACGCGGAGCGCCTGTCCCTGATACCACCGGACACCGCCACGTGCGATGAGTGCCTCGCCGAGATGTTCAACCCCCGGGACAGAAGATATCTTTATCCGTTCACCTCCTGCACCTACTGCGGCCCACGCTTCACGACAGTCCGCTCTTTACCCTACGATAGAGATAGCACCGCTTTCTCGCGCTTCCCCCTCTGCCGTGAATGCGAAAGCGAGTACGGATACGAGGGGGACAGGCGCTATCACGCCCAGACGACCTGCTGTCCGGAGTGCGGTCCGCACTACACACTGTACGATTCCTCCGGCGAGGTCGTGGAGACCGACGATCCCCTGCGGGAATACGCGCGCCTCGTGGAGGAGGGGTATATCTGCGTGGCCAAGTCGTGGGGTGGAATGCATATAAATGTGATTCTGGACGAGATTCCGAGATTCCGCGAGTGGTATCGCAGACCGCAGAAACCCTTCGCCGTGATGTTCAGAGATCTGCGGGCCGTGGAGGTCGTGGCACATGTGAGCGACGTGGAGCGCGACCTCCTCACATCGCCAGCGCGTCCCATAGTGCTCGTGCGGAAGAAGAGCGACGATGATGTTTGGGAATGGGTTGCCCCCGGGCTGCCGAACATAGGCGCATACCTGCCGTACAGTGGCTTTCATCACATTCTGTTTCATCATCTCCAGACGGATTACGTGGTATCCACGTCCGCGAATATGCCAGGGAGACCCATGATAACGCGAAACGAGGAGGCGTTCACACTCGGCGCGGACTACTACCTCCTGCACGACCTCCCCATAGAGAACAGGTGCGACGATTCCCTGTTGAGGGTTGTGGATGGCGATCCACTCCTGATAAGGCGTTCCCGCGGTTACGTCCCGCTTCCGCTTCCCTTCCCGGGGAAGGGNAGGATTCTCGCAATGGGCGCGCAGATGAGCATGGCGGGGCTGGTGACCACCGGAGGAAAAGCCTACTTCACGCAGTACATCGGGAACAGCCCCGATTACGAGGTTCTGGAGTTTCTCAGGGACGCGGTGGCGCACCTCCGCTCCCTCCTCGGCGTTGAGTCGCTGGAGGCCGTGGCGGTGGACATGAACCCGCGGTACACATCGCGCATGCTGGGCAGAAAGATAGCGGAGAGGGAGGATGTGCCCCTCGTGGAGGTGCAGCATCACCACGCCCACGCGGCGAGTTTGATGGCGGAGTGGGGCGAGGAGGAGATGTTCGTCCTCACCTTTGACGGGACCGGCTACGGGACTGACGGCGCCTCGTGGGGAGGTGAACTTCTGCTGGCGCGCCCGGACGGCTTTGAGAGGGTTGCATCTCTCCAGTACCTCCCGCTGCCCGGGGGCGATGCGGCGGTCCGCGAGCCCGGGAGGATACTGAAAGCGCTGAAGGGCGAGTTGAAGACGCCGTTCGCTGCGAAATCATCCTCCATGGGCCGTCTCATGGATGCGCTCTCGGCGGCCCTCGGGATATGCGACCGCATGACCTACGAGGGTGAGCCCGCGATGAAACTGGAGAGGCATCTCCGCGAGGTGAGGGGGCTGGACGTGGAGGTGCGGAGGGAGGAGGGACGATACGTGATAATGACCTCCGAACATCTGCTGCGAGTTGCGGACGCCCCTCCCGGGGAAAGGGAAGAGATGGCGAGTTCGCTCGTGGTCGGCGTCCTGGACGCTTTCATACATATTCTGGAAGAGCACTCAGACATGCGCATTCCCGTGGGCATATCGGGCGGGGTTTCCTACAACGAGTTCGTGGTGGGGCATCTGCGGAAACGCCTGGATATACGGACACACAGGCAGGTGCCGCCGGGCGACGGCGGCATAGCGCTCGGCCAGGCGCTGGTTGCAGAGTCAAAAATTAAATAGGAGTACTGTAATCGGAGGTTGAGGTAAAATGAGAAAGGTGTCCGGCTCGCATCCCGTCAGCGGGATAAAACGGCTGATACTGGATGTGCTGAAACCCCACAAGCCGTCCATCGTGGAGGTGGCGCTTCGCCTGAGCAGGGTGAAGGGCGTGAGCGGCGTGAGTTGCATGCTCAACGAGGTTGACCAGGAGACGGAGAACATAAAGGTGATCATAGAGGGCCCCGCCATAGATTTTCCCGGCGTGGAGATGACGCTTGAGGAGTGCGGCGCGGTCATACACTCCATAGACGGCGTGTCTGCGGGGATAAAACTCGTGGAGGACGTGGAGACGCCTCAGGACAAGTGACGTACGGCCTCCGCCACTTTCCTTATAACCGCCGTCTTGCTCTCGTCGGTGAATACGCGGACCCGCACCCTGTCGTGCCACCACCTGCGCGGGTAGGACCTCTCCTCTATTTCGTACTCGTATCCGAGCGAATCAAGTGCTCTGAGAATGGTCTTCAGGTCCGCGTCGAAGGCGAGTTCAGACGGCACCCTCCTCCCGAACTTACGCGTGATGCGCCTGTCAAAATATGATGGATACAGGACTATGCCCCTCATTCTATCAGAACCGCGTTGAGGACGCCGTCCTGCCCGGGTCTGGAGGTGATGCGGGCCTTTCCGATCTCCGTCTGCACGACCGCCCCCTTGGTGATTATGTTCCTCTCAACGAAGTGGGGGTTGGCGCGGTTCTCCAGCACCGTCATGACCCTGACGACTTGGCTCTTGCCCGTCTTCGGGTTGAAGACGTTCACCCTGTCATCGCGGAGAAGTTTGACCTTGATGTTGCCGCCCCTCACCCTCACTATCTTCCTGCGCGTGGGGGCTATGTGCGTCAGGACGGGTTCCCTCCCTCTCTCGTAACGCCTCTTCTTCCTGTGGGGCCTTATGCGACCGCCGGAGGGCTTCCTCAGAGACCTCGTGTGCCAGACAGTCATCCTATCACCTGCTCTCCACCATAAAGGGATGGGATATTTAAGTTTTTACGTCCTTCTCCTCCAGCGCCTTCCGTCCGTGAAATTTTAAATATTTTCTATCTTATGATGGGGTGTGTGTCCGTCTTCATCGGATAACTCCCGCGGTGAGTCGCCGGAGGGGTTAGACCTCTTTTACAGAAACGAGTTCGCGGAGGAACTCGTCAGGAGATGGTATCTGTATATAATAGAGGCAGTTCTCTTAATAGTATGTTGTTGCTGTGTCCTAATGCTACCGGTCTATCTCTCTCTGTATCTTGAAACCCGGAGCGTTCTATACGTCTTCCTGGCCATGTTCATTCCCCTCACACCGTTTGCTATTTTCGCCGTTCATCTGCGTTTTCACGTGAACGCCTACATAAAAAAGCGAAAAGAATACGGATTTTTATTTGACCCACAGAGAGAATCTTTCCGCATAACCGCGCCAGATATCAGTAAAACAATCCCTCTACGCAGGCTCAGGGGGATAACGCTGGACATAGACACGACGGTCTTTCACTGTGACGATGGGGATCTTGTCTTTGACCATACCTTTCTGATTGTGGACCGCAGAAAGATGGGTGATGTCCTCAAAGGGAGAGGGCTCAACATAAAAATAGACCAGCGCTTCACTCAGGAGTCCTGGAGGAGGCATTGCTGGCCCGTGCTGTGTACAAAGATGGTCTATCACCTCTCCATGGGTCTCGGGCTTGCCCTGCCATTGCTTGTACTGAGTACGCTCTGGCCACAACTCCTGTTTGTGGTCTTCGCGGTGTTGCTCGTGATGACCAGATATATGTGGGCGGACGTGCGTATGATGAGAGATACGGTGTTGAACTTTATCACCCCGCGCGGCCTCTATGAAATTCGCAGTGGTATGGTGGCGATGGCGAAAATAAGGGAGGCTATTACTGACATGTACGGAGACCATATAGCGGTCTCTTTCAAGGCGGATGTGAAAGTATTCAGAAAGAGCGATGGGCGGCTCGTGAAGGTCAGAGAGCGACACGGTGCCAGGTTGAAATTCTTCTTTGATTCATTTCTCATTCTCGACTATGCTCTCTACGCACTGGAGGCGGGAACTCTGGAATACATGCTCACCTTCCGCCACGTGAACATAAAAGATGCAGGTACATTCACATTCACGTTCTCGCCCCTGGATAGAACGCTCCGCATTTACGAGGTGTCGCGCGGTGGAGGTGTGATAGAGGAGCGCCCTGTCTATGCCCTCAGATATGATCCCGAGGATGTAAGGAAATATCTGACATGGATACTGCACCGCAACAGGGAAATTCTATCCATCGCCCGTACATACGCTGTAGACGTGAGCACCGCTTCTATGCGAGGGGATAAGGCGATCTTTCACAGCACGTGTAAAACAGTCACGCCTGCACGGAGGGAAAAGCAATACCTGTGGGCGGGTTTTGCTCTGAGCGTCCTGCTGTTTTTCTCGTTGATCATGGCCATATTCTTTATGATGCTCTCCGACGAACCTGTCAGTATTCGCGGGTGGGCAATCTGCGCCTCCACATTGTTCATATTCTCCTTTCTTTTTGTTCTTGCCATTTATATCAATGATCTTCGCTGGGCTTCACGCGGCATTAAATTTGAAAAGGACCACTTGGTTCTCTGGAACGGCAGGGAGATCCCGTATTCCAAGATAAGACACGTGGCTGCGAACCCCCACCTGAACCACATATCGTTGAACTATGTGGATGAGAAGGGGAGAGAGAAGAGGGTGAGGGTTCCACCGCAGTCCAGTATTTCCGCGGATACACGGAGGAAAATAATAGAAACGTTCNGGGAACTCGGTGTGCGTGTGTTGGCGTGAGGTGTGCATAGTTTGCGATTCCTCGGCGAGACGCTGAACGAAAGTTTATAATACGCAATATCTCATTAGTTGAACTATGCCACCGCCTGACATAGAGATTCACGAAATACACAAGATGGACCTGAAGGGCGCGGTCATACTGGATGGATTTCCCTCCGTGGGGCTGGTGAGCACGATAGTCACGAATTACATCGTGGACACGCTGAAACTCAGGCAGATAGGCGTTGTGGATTCCATGTACTTCCCCACGGTTTCCCTCATAAGGGGCGCGGAGCCGCACAACCCAGTGAGGATATACGGGGGGGAGGTAAACGGACGTAAGATAGGCGTGTTCATCTCCGAGTTCTCCCCGCCCGGCGTTATGATAAAAGCCGTGGCCTCGTCCATCCTCCAGTGGGCGATAGACCAGAGAGCGGATATGATCATAACCCCCGAGGGTCTCATAGTGGACAGCATGCCGGAGAAGCCCGCCGTCTACGGCATAGGCAGCACGAAGCGCGCTATGTCCCTGCTTCCGGAAAGCATACAGGTGTTTGAGGAGGGCGTGATATCGGGCGTCACGGGTGTTCTGCTCAACGAGGGAAAGAAGAGGG
>MTNG01000135.1 GCA_002011395.1 Candidatus Aciduliprofundum sp. JdFR-45 | reverse complement strand
TTCCTCCAAATCTTCATAAAGGGCAGGAGCTGGCAGAAATCCCCGACATATGTGGATGGTGATTACATAAACGACTTCTTTGAGCGTGCGATTGAGATACTAAAGGAGAAGTGTCCGGACGTCCCGTGGGTTGAGATGGAGTGGCAGGAGTTGAAGAGAAAAGGGAGGTGAGCTAAAACGGGGTGCGAGTATATGCGCTATGAAGAAAGCCCTCCCTCAAAAATAGAAATCAGTAGGTTATATAGGGATTTGCTAATTTATATTTCTGCCTGGATGTACGGTGTTATATTGATTTCAATATACATCATAAAGGAATGGAGATATATTGCAACCACAGAAAATCTATTGTTGCTTGGAATTTTCATCACTGCATCATATGGTTTTATTTTCCTTATTATTCTACCAGATTTAAAATTTATAAAAAGCTTAAAAAATTATATTGCTGTACTGCCGGATAAAAATGAATTTGGGGTTGGTGAGAAAAAGATACCTTTATCGGCTGTGAAAAAAGTTATAGTTGATCCCGACAAACTTCAGATTTCAATTTACTTAAACGATGGTGCAATTCTTAAATACCCAAAGAACACGGGGAGTATGTTCCTCCTTCAGTTCCAGAAATGCATGGACGCTCTTGGAATTGAATTTGGAATAATCAGAAGGACGGGTAGATGGTGGAACTCCACGGAAGAGGTAACAAGAATAAAAACCATGGAGGACCATCGGAAGGCGAGGCACGAGGAGAGATATGAAAGGCGGCTTGAAAAATGCTAACAGCGCTCAACGCCTTCCCGGGTTCAGCGCGACCCTGAAACCTTCCGGTGCCCATTCCTCTGATTATGTCATGCTCCACAGGGCCACATGTCGGCTCAGGGCATCGCGACGAACCACGGGGGCGTGGCCCTTCCATTCCTCACGAGCCCTGAAGGCGTCCGCTGAATAGGTGTAAATGACGGGGGCATGGGACATACATGACCAGAAACTTTTATCTAATGTCCATTTATGTGCATCCGTATGGAGTACATCTACCTTGACAACGTGCGGGCGGCGAGGGTGGACGAGAGGGCCCTGCAGGAGATGATGCCATACTTCACGGAGAAGTTCGGGGTTCCGGGCGGCGAGTTCGGCCACGCCTACGAGGAGGAGGCGGCCGAGGCGGTTGAGAGGGCGAGGGAGACCATAGCGAGGAGCCTCGGCGTCCATCCCTCGGAGATCGTGTTCACCTCCAGCCCGGAGGAGAGCAACAACTTAGGGGTCATCGGCTACGCCCTTGCGAACGGGAAGGGGAAGGTTGTCGCTTCCAGGATAGAGAGTTCCTGTGTTCTGGAAAGCGTGAAGTACCTCTCGGAGCACGGTTACCCGTCCCGCGTGCTGGCTGTGGACCGCGAGGGGTTTGTGGACACGGAAGCGCTCAAAAAACATGCGAGTGGGGCAACACTAATAGCGATTCAGCGGTCCAACGGCGAGATAGGCACCGTTCAGGATACGCACGCCGCCTCCGACATCGCGGAGGACGCGGGGTCGGGTTATCATATGGACATGCGGTACTCCTACCTCCAGGAGAGGATAGACCTGGGAAGGATGCACGTGACCACCGCCACCATCGCGTCAAATCTCGTTCATGGTCCCCTGGGGATAGCGGCTCTCTACGTCAGAGAGGGCGTGCGGCTCAGACCGCTTCTCAGAGGCACGTATCACGAGGGTGACATCAGGCCCGGTGTGGTTCCGACGGCCCTCGCCGTGGGCTTCGGCGCGGCGGTGAGGGAATGGATGCGGGAGCGCGATGCCATAGTTATGAGGATGAGGAGGTACCGCGATTCGCTCATGAAAGGACTCCTGGAGATAGAGGACACCGAATTGAACGGGGCCACCGACGATAGGAGGATTCCGGGGAACGTGAACGTCTCCTTTAAGGGCGCGGAGGGCGAGGCGATACTCCTGATGGCGAATGAGAAGGGCATAATAGCGAGGACTGGCTCCGCGTGCTACTCCCGCAGTTTGAAGCCCAGCTATGTGATCAGAGCGCTGGGGAAAACCTACGAGGTTTCCCACGGCTCTGTCCTCTTTTCCATAGGGAAGTACAATGACCCCTCGGAGGTGCCACGCGTGGTGGAGGTTATGAGTAGCGTCGTGGAAAAACTTAGAGAGCTGAATCCCTTCCGCAGGGAGGTGAGGTGAATGGTGGACTTCAAGACGGAGAACGTCGCGCAGAGGATCGGATACACGAAGAAACTCATGCAGTACTTCCTGAACCCGAAGAACGCGGGTCCCATGGAGGATGCCACGGTCACCTCCCTCACGGGCAGCGTGGCGTGCGGCGATATGATCAAACTTTATCTGAAGATAGAGGACGATGTTATAAAGCGGGCAACCTTTGAGTCCTACGGGTGCGCCGCGAACATAGCGACCGCCTCGGTGATGACCGAGATGGTCACGGGGATGAGGGTGGAAGAGGCGAGGAAGATCACCTTCCGCGACGTCGTGGAGGAGCTGGGCGGCGTTCCGCGCATAAAGTATCACTGTGCCACCCTCGCCGTCCAGTCGCTTCAGATAGCCCTTGACAAGTACGAGGTTCTCGCGGGCAGAAAGCCCCTGGATAAGAACTTCGTCCTCCGCCTCCTGCGGGGCATACTGGACCCCGAGACGGACAAGGACCTTGTCAGCGCTGGAAAGGTTAAGGATGTGAAGGTGGACGGGCGCAGGGTGGAGATAACGCTGGCGATGGAGGACGGGGGCGAGGCGGCGAAGGTGGTGCGCGAGGACGTGACGCAGGTGTTTGAGGGGCTGAATGTGGAATTAGTCCTCCTCTTCTCTCCTCCTGAGTAGCGCGATGCCAGCGAGTATCACAAGGAATACGGCCGCCGTGAGTCCTTCAGGCACGTAGGCAATTTCAATCATACCTGCGTCAGTGAAGGTCCCAACATCGTAATAAGGAGCGCCCATTCCAACATCCGCACTTCCATCGCCGTTTACGTCTCCGACGCAGGCGACGGAGAAGCCGAGCATCATCCCTGCCTGACTTCCATCGAAGACCACGTAATCAAGGGTTCCAAGCGCGAGAGCCTCACCGCGGAAGATGTAGACCGCGCCGGCGTTGCTGTTGTTGCCGGGCGCACCCACGATGAGTTCACCATTCCCACCCGCGTCTATGTCCGGCATGACGGCAACGGAGAAGCCGAAGAGCGTCCCCGATACAGTCTTCTTTATTGTTATGTTTGCCATTGTCACGATTTTAAGCCGAAGTTCGTAAGTGGTTGCAGACCATGTAGCCCCGGTGTCAGTACTCACACTATGCTCCCATGAGGTATATGGATCATAGTAGTTGAAATATATACCATAGCCGTCTGGGTCACTTGAGTTGAATACAAGCCAGTATTTCTGATTGGCATTTATTGGGACTCCATCGGTACCGTTCATGTACCATACTATCCACAGGGGCCCCTCAGTGGTTGCAGGGTCAGAGAAGGGATTGGCGGTTATTTCATATAATATATTGCTCAGATCCGGAGTACCTGCCGCATCTCCTGCTATGCGTATAGTGAGAGGTGTGGGGTTTGCTGCCATTTCCCTTAAATACGTCCACACAGTCATAATACGTGTATCATGATCTACTGTGAATGACTGTGCCTCCCATTTTGTATCGTTGGCCCGGTATATGTACCCGGGGAAATATGTTCCGACATCGTATATGGTGTTGTTGTAAAGCCCGCCGAAGATATCAACCCTTCCTGCAGAGGAGTAGTACTGTGGAGCGCCCACCGCTATATCTGCAGACGAAATTATGGAACCACAATCCAGTGATGTTCCAAACATTTCGTTCAGTCGGTAGCCGTAATGCATATAGTATGGTCGTGCATATGCAATAAAGGCAAGGTCACTGGCGGTGTCCGCGGTCCATCCGCTTGACCCATATGCTGCCCTGTATCCGCCCGCGTATGTGCCTGTGGATTGGTACGCAACGTAGTATCCGGCGGTATCTGTGGGTTCCAGTACCAGCCAGTATCTCGTCCCTCCCTGAAGCAGCGGAGGATTTGTGAATCTGACCCTGATCCAGTAAAAAGCCGTTGACGGGACATCAACGGTCTCAATGGACGATATTGTGGTCGTTGAAGGTAAACCCGCTGAATCGGTGTTTATATAAACTTTAAGATACGAGGGATCCGATGCATCGCTGTAATCTTTTATGAGTATAACTACACTATCAAGATAGCAGGGGGCCTCAGGTGTAAATGACTGTGCAGCCATTTCTGTAGTTCCGAAAGTGTCTATGTAGTATGTGGTGGTATCATAATTTGGCTCTCTCCCGATGGTGGTGTTTTGAATTCCCCCGCCCCCTCCGAGATACACATAAACCCTCCCGAGATTTCCGTCCCACGTGGGTTCGCCGACGACCACATCCGCGTAGCCATCGCTGTTCATATCGTAAATCTTCACGCTGCCCGAGAAGTTGGCGAAGGAGGAGTATCCCGAGAGAATAACGTCTGCCTGGTCCGCAGTGGCGGGTATGCTGCCGTCCGCGTAGAAGAGATAAAGTGTGCCGCTGTACTCGTACCACGTGCTGTAGGACGAGAACGCATCTGTGCCGTTCGCATAGGGCGCGCCGACCGCTATGGTGTAATGCGTACCATCCACCTTCCCACCGCCGGCCACGCTCCACCCGAACTTGCCGGTGGCGTTGCCCGGCGCACCGTCTATGGTCGTGGGGTACGGGGTGAGATAGACGCAGTCAAAGGAAAAGTCGCCAGACGATGCCTGATATGTGTAAAATGCCACGGTGTCCACATAGGTAATGGCGTTTCTGAACGCATTTCCCGTGGCTGATGCTATGACAGCAGTTCCGTTGAGGAGATACAGGTCATAGGTTCCGGCGGAGCAGTCAAAGGTTATGTAGAACCTGTACCACTCACCCGTGGTGAAGGATGAGAGAGTCGTTTCCGTGGCCCCGTTATCGTAACTGATGGTGTTATCCGCTCTGAAATAAATTGTGAATCCTGTGGTGCCGGAACTGGATGCTCCCGTTTTCAGATTTATGTCAAAGTAGTACGTTCCCGTGCTCTGGAGGGAGGTATCCGGCCTCACGGCGAAGGAGAAGACGCCCTTTGATAGCTGATACGGATAAACCCTCCACACGTAGCCCGATGTTGTGGAGTCGGGGTCATCCACTCTGACAGAGTTCAGCCCTGACTGGCTCTCCGTGTTCATAACGGTGGCCGTGAGTCCCGCATCTGTAGTCCACGTGGCGTCCGCCGTTGAGAGGGCCGTGCCAGCGGTCATGTTCTCAAAGCCGTAGAAATCTCCGCCGTAGAAAATCCACGCCCTGCCAAGGCCCCCGCTGTATTCTGGCGCCCCCACAAGGAAGTCGGGGTAGCCGTCCCCGTTGACATCCCCGCCCTCCGAGACAGAATGGCCGAAGCGTGAGCCCGAATCGCCCGGTATTATAACGTCGGCGCGTGAAGCGTTCAGGTAATCACGCAGGAAGAAGTTGGAGGAGCCGAAATAGAGGTATGCGAAGTCGTTCCCGGGCGCGCCCACTATGAAATCGTCGTATCCATCGCCGTTTACGTCTCCGAGGCCCGTGATGTTGTAACCGAAGTTGTCTGAAGACCCTTCTCCGTAGCCGTACTTCTCAAAGAACGTCGGCAGGGCCAGAGGCACCACGCGCGTGGGCACAGCGCCCACATCGTCACCCTCGCCGTAGTAGGTGTAGGCCCTCATATATATCTCACGGCCGGACAGGTCCATGTCCACGGCCATTTCCATGCGGTCGGAAACGGACGCCACGTCTACGTGAGCATCTGCTAGGCTCCACGAACCCCCGCTCCACCGGTACACACCCGCCTGAACGACCTTTCCTCCGACGCCGACGACCCTGATCATTGTGTCGGCTATCACGCCCCCGATGGGAACGCCTCTCTCCCCTCCCACGTATATGTCAATGTAGTCGCCCGGTATGAGCGGTTTCACGGGAGGCCTGAGGTTCACGCGAACCACGCGACCCCAGTACTCGCTGGGTATTGCCGGATCCTCCGGGATCGTGGTGTTGAGCACATCGTCATCGCCGTACGGATAGTCTGTCACGCCATCGCCGTCCACGTCGGGTGCTTCCATGCCGTTGACCGTTATTCTCTCCTCGCTGTCAGGGGTTCCGTCGTTGTCAAAGTCGTGTGGATACGGGTCCACGCTGTCGGGTATTCCGTCCATGTCGCTGTCGCGTGGTCCGTATGTGGACACGGGCACCACGCTGCCCATCATGAGATCCCCCACGGATCTGACGTAGAAATAACTCGTTGAATTGGCCACACTGCCGAATTCAACTATGTCCACGCTTTTTGTGGGGGAGTCGCCCTCAAGGTCCTCAACGATTCTGAACTGCGACCATTCCGCCGTTGCACGGTCCACAACGGGAACGGCCGGCAACTCTCTGAGATAGCACCCCCCTCCTCTGAACTCAGACACATAGGCGACGTCAGGAGTGTCCGCGAGTATCGGCACTACGCTTTTGCCGGGTGCACCCCCTCTTATGTAAAACAGGGTCATCTCCGCCTCCTCATCAACCTCTACTTGATTTGAGAGCCCTATGGTCTCCCCCGTTCTCCCCTCTCCGAGATCTACATTGCCCTGCCTGACGCTCAGGGTGAAATCCCCCGCGCTCCCGGTGTTCACCGGTCGGACCGCTCTTATTTTTATGATGTCCCTGTACGTGTTGTAGAGATGTACGGTCGCTATGGAGGTCTCCTCGTTTACGCGTGGGGTCGTGGACGAAATTTCAGCCCATATCAGCGGCTTGAGAAGTCCCACCGGGATGCCCGCCTCACCGCCAGCAAAGGGCACAGTTCTCGCATTCTCCGTGATATAAGACGATGACAGGGCGAACTCAATTCTCCTCCCATCCGACGCGGATTTCAGCGCCCCTATTCTGCTCCAACTTTTCCAGTCCACGGAACCCCCCGTGTACCTGAAGAGGGTGGCCTTCCCGCTGGATATTTTGACCATATAGTCCGCCCCCGTGCCCTTCACGGGGTATCCCGTATCGGCGTTTCCATCTCCGTCTATGAAGAGGATCACGGTGTCGTTGGCGCTGTAGAGTTCAAAGTAGGCGGCGGAACCGTGGTTTAACATTTTGAACTCCGGTATGAGCGGAAAATGCGTTCTGTAACCGCTCACACCCCTCCAGTCGCCGAAGTCCCCGTCTATCAAAACGGGCGGTGCGTAAATGCTGCTCAGAAGCACGGCCATCGCTCCCAGAAGGAGGACCGCGCAGAACACGATGGCCCCGATCCTGACAGGCAACCGCGGGCGCCTTTCCCTCGCTGCTCTTCTCATCCCGTTGCCGTTTATCAATCCATTACCGTTTATGAGCCCCTTCTGAAGGAGCATCCCCGGTCTGACGGGGGGCGGGGCCGGCGGAACACGCTCGGGCGTCTCCTCCTCCACCACCGATGAGAGTTCAAGTTCATCCACCTTCAAAGACGTTTCAAAAGCCAGCCCTTCCTCTCCCATGGATTCCAGCAGGTGCGTCATGCGTTTCCACAGTTCAACATCTTCAGGGTTTTTCAATATTTCAATGTAGGTTCTGCAGTAATCCTCCACAAGTTCTTCGTACTTTTCTATGTCATCAACCATCTTGAGTGCGGTCCCGCAGGAGTGGCACTCGGCCTCTATCTGGCTCACCACCGCCCCGCACGTGGGGCAGTCCCTCTCCAAGGGCACGATCTCCATCTGAGGTGTGGCATCGGGGGGCACCTCTTCGGCATATCTCTTTATCCTCTCCGCAAGTCGTCGGGAGAAACCCGGCAGGGAGGCGAGTTCTTCCACCGCAGCCCTTCGCACGTCATCAACACTCTTATATCCCGCCTCCCTCAGAATCTCTGACCTCCTCTCACCCACCAGCGGAATGGGGATAATTCTTTCCATCGCATTATTAAGGAATTCGGGCATTAATAAGGTTTTCGTTAAATCATCAGGTGAGGTGATTAACTGTTGTGCCTATGTACCAATGTTGGACGAACGTACTACAAACGTTATATACTCATCACAGAGATGGCAAATTGGTGATGAGCATGAAAGCGTATATTGCGATAGGGATGATGGTTGTCCTCCTGCTCTCCGCGGGCGCCTTCGCTGCAGGCGCTCCAACCTGGGGCGAGTGGGAGGACATGAAGGAGAAATGGGACGATGAGGCCGGCGACATAGGTGAGAACTGCGACATGTTCGGCAAGGTGTCCCTGAGCGACGGAGTGGTTGATGGCAGGTTTGTGGACTGCGAGATGAACGATGAGGGCGAGGTGCACAACTACACGGTTGATAATGGAACCGTGAGAATATTTGACTCAATAACCTATGAGAACGAGACGAAGGGCACACTCTGGGCTGCGGGTGCTGTGGTGATGTACGCCGGTATGGGGTACGAGGGTGCGGTGTACAGGTACGCCTGGATACACGACAACCCGTCCGCGGTGTACCACATGGTCGTGTACGGCAGCGACACCGTTGTGTTTGACCTCGCGCCCGGCATAACGGCGAAGAAGCTCGTCACGAGCGAGAACGTGGCCATATCCGGCAACGGCATTACGGCCCTCATACTTGTGGGCAACGGCGAGAGCAGGGTGGACGGCGATAAGGTCTACGTGACCCTCGGTGAGAGCCCGCAGTTGGGCCTGAACATCTCGCAGGGCATGCAGGTGGGGGACGGTGAGCAGTACTCGTTTTCCGCCGGCATGGTGACCTTCGTGATGAAGCCGCTGACGGACGAGGTGGACCGTGAGATAGAGGACAAGGTGTTTGAGTGCATATCTTCCGGCAGGTTCGGCGGCGAGATGAGGGTTGCGGTCGGAGAGAAGGGATATGCCTACGACTTCGTCAACTACAGCAGAGAAGTGAAAATGCGCCTTGTGAAGGCGGAGAGGAACAGGATAAACCTTGAGATATCTGCGGAAGTTGAGGGTGGCAGGGCCTTTGAGATAGTGGTCAACAAGGACTCGCTTAAAATGGACTCGTCGCACACCGTCGTGGTGAAGATAGATGGCAAAGAGGCAAAGCAGGCGAGCGTGGACGAGGTGCTGGCGGCCACGGGCACGGAAGCCAAGTACGCGGTTGTGGAGGGCAAAGAGACGGTTCACGTGTATCTGTACATACCGCACTTCTCAACGCACGATGTGACCGTGGAAAGCGTCCAGACCGAAGCGGGGTTCCTCGGTCAGAGCTACCTCACCTGGGGTATCATCGCCGCCGCGGTGGTGCTCGGAGCCATAGCCGTGGTGGCCATCAAGAGGAGACGCTGATGCCTCCCTCCCCCCTTTATTATTTATATTAACAAAAATGAGGTGATGTGCGATGCGGACCGATACCAAATGTCGTGGACGGGCCATGGGAATGATATTCATTCTGGTTCTCGCCGCATTTCTACTGATGCCAACGGCACCTGCACCGTCTACCACTCCCGTTTCGGAGCCCGTCAGCATGTCTGCGGGTGAAGTGAGGGCGAATGGCGTTGCGAAACCCATGGTCTTTTATCTGCACAACGATACCCAGGCGCATCTGATATTTGACTACTCCACCACATACATATTTGACACGAACCTCGGCCTTAGGAGACAGTCGGTGGGGGATATCCAGCGCGTCAGGATGAACTTCTACCTCTATCCGCAGCTGGCCGGCGATATGAACATAAACGGGGATATCGTGGTGGGGGTGTACATAAATACGACTGGAGTTGCGGCCAACGGCAACCTATATGCTGCTCTTTACGATGTGGAGTACAAGAGCGGGAGCACATCCGTGGAAACGCTCATAGGCGAGGGCGGCCCCATCACGTACACCATACTGACCACGATAGATTACTACTCTGTGACCATCCCCAACGTGAGTTATAGAGTACCGGCGGGCCACTCCCTCCGCCTCTACATAGAGGTTCAGGGCGGCGCATCCTCTTACTTTACAATCTGGTACGGCAGCCCTTCATACGACTCCAGGGTGGTGATACCCTCCGAGGATTACATGGATATCAGGTCCGTGGTGACGAAGGACTCTTCGGGCACCCCGAGGGTGTTCTTCGACCCCGACGCAGTGGACAAAACGGTGATCATAGAGGCGAATCTCACAGACCCGTTCGGCGGATACGATATATACGATGTCCGTGTAACTCTCACGGGTCCAGATGGTTCTGTGATAGTGAATAATGAGAGCATGGCGAAGGTATCGGGAACGCCTAGGTCCTATGTGAACATCTATCAGTATCAGTGGGATTATACAGGGTATCCGACGGGGACGTATTACATACACGTGTGGGCTGTGGACAACAACGGATTCTACTATTACTGGCACTTTGAACAGTTCAACTACGGGCCGTACGATGACACCTACGACACGTACTTCCTCATCGGCTACAAGAGCACCGTGCGCATGTGGGTGTACGACGCCGCCGGCAACGCCCTGCCCGGGGCCACAGTGCAGATGATAGATGCCCTCGGCAGTGTTGAGGAAAACGTGACCGACGCGGACGGGTACACCCAGATGTTGCTTTACAACGGCACGTACACGCTTAAGATCCTGTGGAACGACAACGATGTTGTCTGGGAAGGGACATCGCTGGTGGTAAACGGCGTAAACGAGACCGGGGACACAGTCAATGTGAGCGGCGACACGGACGTGGAGGTGTACGCCGATGTCGGGAATCTATTGCTCTTCGTCACGGATTCCGCGGGTATAGGAGTGGAGAGCGCCGTCTGCATGGCCACATATCCCAACGGAACGAAGTCGGTGAGCAGTACGACCGATGATTATGGGTATGCGTCCCTCGGATATTCACCGGGTGGAACGTACGGTGTAAAGATTTACTGGAAGAACGTGGTTGTGTATTCAGGCGATATAACAGTTCACTTCCCGCGCGACACAGTTTCAAGAACCGTCGGAATAAGCGCTGCTGTCTATTATCTTGATGTGAAGGTGCTGGACAACCACGACAATGGCATGGGCGACCTGCAGGTGGTGATATACAACTCCAACACGCTCCTCGTGGAGGAGTTCGGCGTCACCAATGCGACGGGGGACGTTGAGTTCCGTCTGCCTCAGGGTGAAAAGGACATAGTGATCTACAGTGGGGACCAGGTGGTCTACGAGAGGAAGAACATGGGTCTGTATGAAGACAGGGAGCTGACGGTGCACGCCTGGGTCTACGACGTGACCTTCTCCGTGGTTGATTCCCGCGGGGAACCCGTGGAGGATGCATACGTCTACGTTTACAGAAACGGACAGGTGCTCAAAAGCGGCATCACCGGTGAGGACGGCACGTGGACCGTCACCCTTGCAAAGGATGACTACGACGTTAGGGTTTACTGGATGGACACAGAGGTGTATTCCGGCGAGATGACCGTGGCGGACAACGGCACAACGACGCTGACCTCACGCATATACTACCTATCCATCAGTTTACAGGGCAACGACGGCAGGGCGGTGAGCGGCACGCTACGCGTGATGCGCGACAACGTGACGCTCTACGGCGCTACGGGAACAGGCACGGAGGTGCGCCTGCCCGAGGGCACCTACGTTGTAGAGGGGAGCATCTCCAAGGAGATGTACCTGACGGGCGTTGAGGAGACGAAGAGCCAGGAGGTCACGCTGACATCGGACACGGAGGTCACGCTGAAGTTCAGCAAGTACCCGGTGGCATTCGTGGGCTCCAACCTCTTCTACGTGTTGCTCGGCTACATACTGGCAGCGCTCCTCCTCGCTCTCCTCCTCTTCCGGGACAGAATATCTGGGAAATTCAAGCCGACAGGGCCAGAGCCAAAGGGCGGTCCCGAGCCCTTCGTGGAGCCGCCTGCGGTGGAGGATGAACCGGAGATCGCCGATGAGGAGATCTGACCCCTTTCCCTTTTCATATTTTTGAAAAATGACCTATGGACGATTGCTTTCTGCTTCTATGCTGTGCCCGGGGAGCAAAATTAAATTATCTCTGGTATGATATGCTCTGTATGATATCGCTGCTCAAATCTGTGGGCGTTGTGCTCGCATTCACAGGTCTCGTAATGGTGTCCCTTCGCGTGTACACCTTCCTTTCGGAAAAGAAATCGTGGGGAGAGCCGCTACAGCACATCAAACGGTGGCATGCGGCGGTCCTCATAATGTTCCTATCCGGTGCAGGCCTCCTGTTGACCGCTATGGCGGCTGCCACACCCCCAGCGGATGAAGGTGCATACTACTTTTCGGATTATGCCGTTGTTGGCGCCGGCACGGTGGCGTTGCTGGCGAGCGCAGGGGCAACATTCTTTGTGCAGGATATACTTGAGGCGATGGTGAAGAGAAAGGAAAACCTGCGTGCAGCGTTCGCTTTGAGTTCCATAACTGCCGTGAACACAGTCGTTTATGTGATAATAGTGCTTATTCTCTTTCTTGCGTTTATCAGAGCCATCCTATCGATGGTGGGAGGCGTTGGTGTCGACCTTGAACGGCGGATGGTGTGGGAAGCGCTCTTGCCAGGTGCAGTGTTGATAGGGGCAGGGTGCTTTGCAAAGGGAATAATCTACCACCTGTCCATAAAATCGCGAGGTGGGCTTAATACGGAAAATGTGGTTGGAGTCGTTTCATGGACGGTATTCGTGGACTTCCTCGCATTTCTGGTTGTCATCTGGGTTGTATTTCGTATCGTTGACCTTATCCCTACTCTGTAGAGGACGGCACATATACAGGAAAAATAAAATAGGTGTTGAAGCATATTCCATACTATGCTAGACATCGTGGGGCTGTTGCTGGCTCTCGGGGGCGTTGCGCTGGTGCTTTTAAGGACGTTCACATACATCTCGGAGAAGAAGTCGGCCGGGGAGGACATATCCAACCTGACGGACCCCCAGACGGCCTTCCTGATGAGGTTTGTGATGGTACTTTCTTTGGGACCAATGGTAACGTTGCTGGTTTTTATATTTCCGATGATTCGGGAAATACATATCCCTCTGACCGAATATGCTGTTCTTAGCGTTGGTATAGTTGCGTTTATGACATGTGCGGGTATGTCCGCAATTATCCCACCGGCCTTAGAGGCGGTGCTGAGGGACAAAAGGAATTCAGCAATGCCCCTCCTCCTGAGCGCCCTGGTGGTAATGGATGTGGCACTTCAGGAAATGATAGTCATTCTCCTCTACTTGGCATACGGTGTGATTGAGTCGGCGAATCAGGTGGTCGGGCCGCTCCCCGATGAGTGGACGATCATATACACCGTTCTGCTCCCGTCCGCTGCGCTCATCGGCACGGCTTCCCTCATCAAGGGCCTTGTGGGCCACACGGCGATGGAGTCCCTCGGTGGATTGACGAGGGAAACGTATAGCAAGGTCTTGGTGAAGATCGTGATGGTAGAACCCCTTGCTTTCTTGGGTTTTATCTGGGCTCTCATAAATATGCCGCTCCCCCTCTAACCCTCCGAAACACTAATCTACCATGTCCGCCTATTGTTCTGTGTGAGCCAGGAGGAGCGGAAGAGGGACCCGAGGGTTCAGCGGCTCATAGCGGGGATGGTCCTTGGCGCCGTGGGGCTGGGCGTTGGATACATTACGGGCGAGGTGTCCATCCCAGCGGTGTGGGGCGAGGAGGAAGAGGCCGGGCAGGAGAGTAAACCGGTCGTCAGGAAAATCAGGAAGGTTAAGAGAAAAAGGGCAACCCCTAAGGATGAAACTTCCGTGCCGGACCCGATATGGAAGGGCATGACCCCATCAAAACTCCGGGCCATTCTGGGTCCATCGGCGAGAAACGTCTCCTCTCCCTACGAACTTCTGAGATTCCTCACGGAGGAGGAGAGGGGTTACTGGAGGTACTATGTGCGCCGTGGCATAACCACGTCCTACGATAAGGCCTTTGTGTACGACGATGCCAGGCATCTGGTGAACACTGGCGATGCGTCCCCGGACCTTGTGAAGGCCTTCACGCTCTACCAGATGGACGTAGTCGGCTTCAACGAACTCTACAACGCGTACAAAAGGGAACTCGATAGAATGGACAGGAGATAGAGGCACAGTAAAATCTTTTATACGCTGTTACTATTACCCGCCGGTGAGCCGATGATAGAGATACGATTTCACGGCAGAGGTGGACAGGGTGCTGTTATAGCATCGCAGCTTCTGGCCATGGCGGCTTTTAAGGAGGGTAAGTACGTCGTGTCCTTCCCCTATTACGGCGTTGAGAGAAGGGGTGCGCCCGTGACCGCCTTCACCAGGATCTCGGACAGACCCATACGCATAAAGAGCCAGATATACGAGCCGGACTACGTCATAGTGATGGACACGGGCCTGATGAGCCAGGTGGACGTCCTCAAGGGCCTCAAGCCGGACGGGTGGGTTCTGCTCAACACCACCAAGAGGCCCGAGGAACTCGGCGTGACAGGGAGGAAAGCGGCGACGGTGGACGCGACGGGCATAGCCATAAAGCACGGGCTGGGTTCCAAGGCGGCGCCTATAGTCAACACGGCCATCATAGGTGCCTTCGCGAGGCTGAGCGGTCTCGTCAGCATAGAGTCCGTGGTGGATGTGCTCCTGAAGAAATCCCCCGCGGCGCCCGAGAAGAACGCCGCGGCTGCGAAGGACGCCTACGAGGCGCTGGTGTTCTATGAGAGGTGATGAAGATGGAATTTGAGTTTCCCACACCGCTGACGACTGTTCCGTCCACCGCCAACAAGACGGGCGTGTGGCGGACCTTCCGACCGGTCATAAACTACGAGAAGTGCATAAGGTGCTACATATGCTGGAAGTTCTGTCCCGAGCCCGCGATATCCTTCGTGCCGGGCGACAAATACCCGGCACCTTCTGAGGCGTTCCTCAAAAGGGACGCCGTGGAGATAAACTACGACTACTGCAAGGGCTGCGGGATATGTGCGAATGAATGCCCGAAGGGCGCAATAGATTTCGTTCTGGAAAGGGGTGATGGCCAGTGAAGACCATGATAACGGGTAACGAGGCGGCCGCGTGGGGCGCGCGGCTCGCGAGGGTCAAGGTGGTCTCCGCCTACCCCATAACCCCGCAGACAAAGGTTGTGGAGAAGATAGCGGAGTTCATAGCCAACGGCGAGATGGACGCGCGCTACATAAGGGTGGAGAGCGAACACTCCGCCATGGCCGCGTGCATCTCCGCGGAGAATACAGGAGTGAGAACGTTCACCGCGACCTCCGCGCATGGCCTTGCCCTCATGCACGAGATGCTCATGTGGGCCGCCTACGCCCGCCTTCCCATAGTCATGGCGGTCATCAACAGGGCGATGGCACCCCCGTGGAGCATATGGGCGGACCACCAGGATAGCATGGCGCAGAGGGACACTGGGTGGATACAGATTTACTCCGAGAGCAATCAGGAGGAGCTGGATGCGGTGCTCATGCTCTACAAGATATGCGAGGATAAGGATGTCCTGCTCCCAGCCATGACCATGATGGACGCGTTCATACTTTCGCACACCATGGAGCCCGTGGACATACCCGATCAGAAACTCGTGGACGACTTCCTGCCGGAGCTGGACCTGCCCCACAGGCTGGATATAAACAGGCCTGCTGGTCACGGCTCGCTCATCATGCCCGAGGGCCCCGTGATGGAGTACAGGAAGGCCATGGCCGACGCCTTCGCCGGCGTGCGGGATAAGATTCTCAAGGTTGAGGAGGAGTTCCGCGAGATATTCGGCAGGGAGTACGGAGGGCTTGTGGAGGAGTACAGGACGGAGGACGCCGATGCCATCGCGGTGGTGAGTTCCACCATCGCCTCCACGTCCAAGGAGGTGGTGGACAGGATGAGGGAGCGCGGGCTGAAGGTCGGGCTTGCCCGCGTGAGGTACTTCAGACCCTTCCCGCATCGGGAACTCAGGGAGATAGCGAAGAAGACCGATATGCTCGGCGTCATAGACAGGAGTTACACCTTCGGATACGGTGGTGCACTCTACGCCGAGACGAAGGGCGTGCTGTACGGCCATTCGGATATACCTGTGAAGAACTACATAATGGGCATAGGCGGGAGAGATGTCACCCCCGAAATACTGGAGAAGGTGTTCATGGATATGCTGAAGATAGCGAAGGATGGCGCTGTGGACACGGAAGTGGAATGGGTTGGATTGATAGGCGATGAGAGGTGGTCAGCGTGAGGAACACAACCATACCCGAGGAGGAATACATGCTCCCGGGGCACGTGGCATGCCTCGGGTGCGGTGCGGCCCTTGCCATGCGGTATGCCCTGAAGGCCCTCGGGAAGAAGACGATAGTGAGCGTCCCTGCGTGTTGCTGGGCGGTCATCCCCGGCGTGTATCCGTACAGAACGCTGGAGGTTCCGCTGCTCTACACGGCCTTTGAGGTCACGGGCGCCGCGATATCCGGCATAAGGGAGGCGCTTGAGGTTCTCGGACAGGACGACGTGACCGTGATGGGCTGGGCCGGCGACGGCGGCACCGCGGACATAGGCATCCAGGCACTGAGCGGGGCGATGGAGAGGGAGCACAACGTGATTTACGTGATGTACGACAACGAGGCCTACATGAACACGGGCGTTCAGAGGAGCGGTGCCACGCCCTTCGGCGCGTGGACGACAACCACGCCCGTGGGCAAACTGCGCATATACAAGAAGGAGAGGAAGAAGCCCGTGGCGGAGATGATGGTCGCGCAGGGCGTGCCGTACGTGGCCACCGCGAACATCGCCTATCCGGAGGACCTCATAAGGAAGCTCAGAAAGGCCAAGGAGATGAAGGGGCCCAAGTTCATCCACATATACGCGACGTGCCCCACCGGTTGGAGGGTCCCGCCGAACAAGACGATAGAGATAGCGAAGCTCGCTGTGCAGACGCGCGTGTTCCCGCTCTACGAGGTTGAGAACGGCGTTTACAAGATCAACGTCAAACCCAAGGAGCGCGTGCCCGTCCGCGACTACCTCCGCATGCAGGGCAGATTCAGACACCTGACAGAGGAGGAGGTGGAGCTCATACAGAAGATGGTGGACGAGGAGTGGGAGAAGCTCCTCCTGAAGGAGGAAATGACCAACAGGGTGAGGAAGGAATGAAATACGACATGATACTTGACCCGACTCCCGGCCGGAAGGCGTTCCTGCTGGGCAACGAGGCGGTGGTGAGGGGTGCCCTCGAGGCCGGCCTCTCCCTCGCATCCACCTACCCCGGAACGCCATCCTCGGAGATAGGCAACGTCCTCCACGCGGTGGCGAAAAAGGCGGGGGTTTACTTTGAGTTCTCCACGAACGAGAAGGTGGCCATGGAGGTGGCCGCGGCCGGCGCCGCCAGCGGCATCAGGAGCATGGTGTTCTTCAAGCACGTGGGGCTGAACGTGGCGGCGGACGCCTTCATGAGCACCGCCTACGTCGGCGTCCGCGGCGGTCTGGTGGTGATCACGGCGGACGACCCCTCCATGCATTCCTCCCAGAACGAGCAGGACAACAGGTACTACGCGCAGATCGCTCAGATGCCCATGATGGAGCCCTCCAGTCCGCAGGAGGCAAAGGACATGATAAAGGAGGCCTTTGAGATCTCCGAGAAACTGGGTCTTCCGGTTCTGTTCCGCATGACCACCCGCGTGAACCACATGCGGGGCGTGGTGGAATACGGCGAACTCGTGAAGGGAAAGCCAAAGGGCAGGTTTGAGAAGGCCCCCTCCAGATATGTCCCCGTACCTTCCAACGCGCGCGGGATGCACATCCGCCTCCTGAAGAAGATGGAGGAGGCGGAGGAGATGGCATCCACTTCACACCTCAACAGGGTTGAGGGCGAGGGAGACGTGGGCATAATAACCTCCGGCGCGGCGTACAACTACGTGGCCGACGTCGTGGAGGAGCACGGCATACGCGCGAGGGTGCTCAAACTCGGCTTCACCCATCCCTTCCCCCGCGCGCGCGTGCGCGAGTTCCTGAAGGGGCTGAAGACCGTGGTCGTCGTGGAGGAATTGGAGCCGTACATGGAGAAGGAGCTCAGGGCCATGGCCCAGGTTGAGGGCATTGATATCAGAATTCACGGGAAGATGGATGGCCACTTCCCGCGGCACTATGAATACACCCCTGAAGTGGTCAAGAGAGGTCTCAACAGTGCCCTCGGGCTGAACCTGCCCGTGGGAGGTGTGAAGGTTAGAGAAATAACGGTGCCATCGCGCCCGCCGGTTCTCTGCCCCGGCTGTCCCCACAGGGCCACGTACTACGCCATCGGCGCGGTGCTGAGGGCGAAGAAGATACGCGATGAGACGATATTCACCACCGACATCGGCTGCTACACCCTGGGCATACAGAAGCCCTACGAGATGGCGGACTACCTCCTCTGCATGGGCTCGTCGGCAGGTGCGGCCTGCGGCTTCGCCAAGGCGACCGACCAGCCGGTCATGGGCTTCGCGGGCGATTCAACATTCTTCCACGCGTGCATACCTGCCCTGATAAACGCGGTGCACAACAGGGCGAATATGATCTTCGTGGTCCTTGATAACAGGACGACAGCCATGACGGGGCATCAGCCACATCCGGGCCTGCCGATTGACGGGCTGGGCGACGAAGCCCCCGCGCTGGATATTGAGAAGGTGGTGAGGGGCATTGGCATTGAGCACGTGGAGGTCGTGGACCCCTACGACATAAAGGAGACGAAGGCGGCGTTCAGGCGCGCGGTGGAGCATAACGGCATTTCCGTCGTCATCACGCGGAGGGAGTGCGCCCTCATCATGGACGCCAGGAACAGGAAGGCGGGGATATTCAGGAAGTACGATGTGAATCAGGATATGTGCACGAGATGCTACAACTGCGTTGAGAACTTCGCGTGCCCCGCGTTCTACAGAGACGAAGAGGGCGGTGTGCACATAAATCCATATCTCTGCGATGGCTGCGGTGTCTGTTCGCAGCGCGACGTCTGCCCCTTCGGGGCGATAGAGGAGGTGAAGAAAGAATGAGGCCTTACGGGATCGTCTACGCGGGAGTCGGCGGGCAGGGAGTGCTCACCGCCTCATCCATCGTGGGTGAGGCCGCCATCAGGCGCGGTCTCAACGTCGTTATGAGCGAGATACACGGTATGGCTCAGCGCGGCGGCTCCGTGGTCGCGGAGATGAGAATAGGGAATGCCCGCAGCTCCATAGTCCCGGAGGGCGAGGCGGACGTCATACTCGGTTTTGAGCCGGTGGAGGCCTACCGCGTCGCGCACAAGGGCGGAGAGAACACCACGGTCATCATGAGCACGGATCCCATAATACCATTCACGGTATCCGTCGGGAAGGAGACGTATCCTCCCGTGGAGGAACTCGTCGGCGCGCTACAGGAGAAGTTCAGGGTTGTAACGCTCAGCGCCGTGGGCCTTGCCAGGAAGGCGGGAAACCTTCTGACCGCGAACGTCGTTATGGTCGGCGCCCTGACCGCCCTGCCGGGCTTTCCCCTGGACAGGGAAGAGATGATGGAGGCGGTGAAGGTCCGCGTTCCCCCTCGTTTTGTTGAGGTGAACCTCAAAGCGTTTGAACTGGGCTACGAGGAAGTGAGCAGATGTCTCTGAGGATAGGCATCATAGGGTGCGGCAATATGGCCCGCATCCTGAACTCCGAGGCGGAGAGGATAAGGGGCACCGTGGTGGCTAAGATGGACACCGTGCCGGAGGCCTGCGAGGCGGTGTTTCCAGACGCGAGGAAATGCCTAACCCTTGAGGAGTTCCTCTCCGTCCCCATGGACCTCGCCGTTGAAATCGCCTCGCAGGAGGCCGTGCGGCAGTACGGCGCGGAGATACTTCGTCGCGGCGTATCGCTGCTCGTTTCCAGCATAGGGGCGCTCATGGACGGGGAGACCATGAAATCCCTGCTGCGGGCGGCGGAGGAGGGGAACGCCCATGTTTATCTTCCCTCCGGTGCCGTCGGCGGACTCGATGCCATCTCGGCCGTGCGTGGGAGAATAAACTCGCTGAAGATCATCACCGAGAAACCCCCCGCATCGCTTGGAGTGGATGTAGAGGAGCGAAGGCTCCTCTTCTCAGGACCCGCAGGGGAGGCGGTGAAGCGTTTCCCGGCGAACATCAACGTGGCCGCGGTGGTGTCCATAGCGGCGGACAGGGAGGCGGAGGTGGAGATATACGCGGACCCCGGTGCGGGTGGCAACACGCACACGATTGTGGCGGAGGGCGACTTTGGCAGGATGGTGCTGAGGTTTGAGAATGTCCGCTCGCCGTGGAATCCCCGCACGTCGTTTCTGGCCGCCCTGAGCGTCCTCGAGACGATAAACTTCGTTTCGGGGAGGGTGGTGGTCAGATGATTCCCGTGGAGGAGTGGCTCAGGGAGGATGCGCCCTACGGCGACATCACATCGGAACTTCTCATACCCCCGGACCTGGAGGGTTACGGAGAGATAATCTCGCGGGGGAAATACGTTCTCTGCGGCATACACCACGTGGCCGAGGTCTTCGCGGGTTGCGGCGTTGAGTTCACCCCTCTCTTCCATGACGGTGACGACGTGGAGGAGGGCGATGCGGTCGCGGGGCTCCGCGGGAATATCAGGGCCATGCTTCTCCGGGAGCGGCTCGCCCTGAACATCCTCGGGCATATGACGGGCATAGCCACCGCTACGCGCAGGGCTGTGGAGATCGCAGAGAGATATGGCGTGAGAGTGGCGGCCACCCGGAAGACCACCCCCGGCCTCAGGGCGCTGGAGAAATATGCCGTTTCCGTCGGCGGGGGCGATACGCACCGTCTTACGCTGTCTGACCACGTGCTCATAAAGGACAACCATATAAGGGCTGTGGGCTCGCTTGAGCGCGCCCTCTCCTGTGCGAGGAACCGCAGTTTTGTCAGGAAGGTGGAGGTGGAAGTTGAGACCGTTGAGGACGCGCTCGCGGCGGCGAGGATGGGTGCGGACATACTCATGCTGGACAACTTCACCCCGGAGATGGTGCGAAAAACGCTGGATGCGCTGAAAGAAGAGGGGCTGAAAGAACGCGTGATAGTTGAGGTCTCCGGGGGCATAACGATGGAAAACCTGGAAGAATACGCATCGCTCCGCCCCGATGTGATATCCATGGGCTGTCTCACACACAGCGTGAGGGTGGCGGATTTCTCACTTGAACTCAGATGAAGGAGTTCTCCTTCAGCCGTTTCAGAATGGCTGCACGCGCCTCCTCTCTGAGTTCCTTATCCAGTATGGTCCTCTCCACAACGGTGTCAACAAAGGCCATCAGGACCTCGGGCGTGGTATGCTGACGGATACCCATCTCGTTCAGGCTCCTTTTTATCACGTATTTCGCGATTATGCCCGCGTAATCGACAAGCACGTCCTCTATGATCTCGTACGGATTCATCACCCACGCCCTTATATCCATATCTTACCGCACATACAAAAATTTTTTGAGCACCAAAGCCAAAAGGATATAAAAGTATTTTATGTCCTCACAAAAACATTTTATCCCCCCTCCGCCTAAGAGGTGCCGTGTCTCCCGCGTGGTGCGTGCTCGCGATGGCCCTCATGCTCGGCTCAACCGGCTGCATGTGGGAGTCGGACTTCTCGGAGGTGCGGTGGATAGCCACTCCGGCGGGGGATGAAAAGGTTGCATACGCCGATGGAAAACTCGTGGCCGGATATGTCGTTGAGGGGAACGGCACCGTGGATAACATCCGTGGTGGCGTTTATATACGCGGCGAGATACACACGGAGAACCTCACGCTGGTGATGGAGGAAATCGCCCTTCTATTTGAGGGCACCGTTGAGTACGCGGAGGGCAGGGGCAACGGCGCCGTGTACTGGGGCGTCCGCTCAGTATGGATGAATGTGAACGGGAGCGTGTCGGCGTGGGGCTCCTGGACATGTGGCAACGTGAGTCATCCCGTGGATGTGAATCTCACCTTCACGTCATCAGTGGTTCTGAACTTCACGCCCTCACTCCCAGCGCTTCCCACGTTCGTGGGGGAAACGTTCACGGAGGTCGTGTGCGAATACAGTTTTTCCGTCAACGGCACGGGGCACACGGTGATCTTCGGGGAGAGGCGAGACACGTCCTGCAGCGCTGAGGGTGAGTATCAATTCGTTATGCGGGTGTCCCGGGATGGAAACCGAATAGTGGCTCCCAATTACATAATCGGAACCGCCTACATCCCGCTCCGTGCGGTGCTCTTCAACCTGACTTTTCCGCGCGACCTGCTCCGTGAGACGCTGCGACCGGTGGAGTGGCGCGTAAACGGCCGCGCCGTTCAGGTGAACCTCGGAATGGATCCCCTGTACCTCGGGATGGATCCCGACATCAGATCTGCGGACCCGGGCGAGGTGGAGAAGTTTCTCTACGACATGGAGGATTACGGCTCGTGGAGAATCCCCGCGGGAATGCAGGCGGTGATATGGCTCATGGCGCTCGCCTTCTCCGCTCTCTCAATAAGGGAGTTCATCACCAGGGCACGCTCTTCACGCCGATGATATAGGCCGCGAGATTGCTACCCCTGTGCAGCAGGTAGGTTATGACGGGCAGCCCTATAAGCACCTCGGGGTAGAGGTAATGCTCCACGAAGAATTCCGGGAAGAGAACGGCGAGGCAGAGGAACACGATAAGGAGAAAGAGCAATTGGTCCATCAGCGGGACGCTCTCACCGCGCTCCTTCCCCATCCTCCGCTTTATGAAGGAGCCCAGAGCATCGCCCGCCATGGCAGCGGACGCCATCGCCAGAACGATGGGGAACGCCGCCACGTAGGTCTCCGCGTATGCGGCGTTGAAGTCCGCGGGATAGGACATGGCGAGGACCTGCTCCACCATACCCACGAGGGTGGCCAGCACGATTCCCCCCGCGAGTCCGCGCCATGTCTTCCCGTCGCCCAGTATCCTGCGCCCGTCCTTCCAGGTGCGCCCCATGTCTATGGGAAGCCCTCCACCTGTGAGCACCGCGAAGGAGTTGGCCGTTAGCGCCGGGAACGTGAGCCAGAATGCCCTGAGCAGCGTTTCAAGCATTATCTGCGCCTCCATACGAGCCGGGCGGTCACAATTCTCTCAGTCGCGTAGAGCCGGGCGGCGAGCAGGAGAACGGCGATGGAGAACGCCGCCTGATACAGTATTCCGAGATAGACGGTGAGGTACGTCCCCTCTATGAACGCCCTCGCCGCGAGGATGGGATACGTGAAGGGCATGGCGTAAATCAGCGCCTGCAGCCCGAGGGGCAGGTCCTGCGGGCTGGAGAACATGAGTATTATCGCGGGAAGCATGACGGGGAGATATATCACGCTGGTCAGGCTCTGCGCNCTCCTGACATCCTGGGTGTACGATGCCACGAGGACGGACAGCATCAGCGCGGAGAGTATGGAGAGGAACATGCTCACGCCCACGAGGGCGTAGTCCCACATCGGCATCTGGAGGGAGACGCCGTACGTCTCCGCGGGCATGCTCTCGGTGAGCGTTGACATGTACATGCTGAAGCCCACGAGGTAGGACGCGGTTGCTATGAAGCCAACGATGATAACAACGAGTATTTTACTCAGCAGTATCCACGAGCGCTTCACGGGAAGCGTGAGGAGAATTTCCAGGGTCTTGCTCTCCTTCTCCTGCGCCACGGATATGGCGGCGAAGCCCGACACCATGGAGATCAGTATTATGACGAACATCGGCATCACCATGGACTGGCCGGCGATCTGGGATGCGACCACATCTGGAGGCATGTCTATGACCTCGCCCCCCGCGATGGTGATGCCCCTGACATCCAGTGGCTCGGTGATGTTTTCAGGGTTCTGGGCGCCGAGGTCCCCTATCATGCTGAGTTCAAGTTGGCGCGAGAACTCGTCCAGCACGGCCCGGACCCTTATGAACCTCGTCATATCGGACATGGACAGAGAGCGCACCGCGCCGATGACCTCCACGTGGGATCTGCTGTGGTTCTCTATGTCCTCCGTGAAGTTCTCAGGTATGACTATCACAGCGGCCACATCCTCGCGCTCCTCCGCGAACTGGAGCGGGTCTCCCTGCACGGCGGTGACGTTGATGCCGTTCCTCAGGAGAAAATTGACCAGCGATGCGCCGTACTTTCCGAGGTCCCTGTTAAGGACACCAACGGTTATCGCCTCGCCCGCCGTTGCCGTCTCCATGCCGGATGATATGGCGGCTCCGAGGGCGGGGAAGAGGAGGAGCGGCACCA
>MTNG01000092.1 GCA_002011395.1 Candidatus Aciduliprofundum sp. JdFR-45 | reverse complement strand
ACCGCGGAGGGGCGGATATGATAATAATGGCGGTCAAGGCCTACGACACGGATAACGCCCTGGGGGAATTGGCCCCCCTCCTCGGCGGCGAGATCATCCTCACCGTTCAGAACGGACTGGACACATGGAGGCGGATCGCAGCGGTGGTGGGCGAGGAAAGGACCTTCGTTGGCCTGACAACGTACGGTGCCTACAGAGAGGCGCCCGGCGTCGTGGTCCACGCGGGGTCTGGGTGGGTGAGAATAGGCGCGGTCAGGCGGGACCGCCGTGAGACCGCAGAGGTTATAACGGAGGCGTTCAAACAGGCGGGCATAAACGCTGAATGCGTTGACGACGTCATGCGCGAGATATGGATGAAGACCATGATCAACGCGTGCATAAACCCGTTTACAGCGCTTCTGGGCGTGAAGAACGGGGCCCTTCTGGAGGGTTCTCTGAGGGAATCCCTGAACGTTCTCATAGAGGAGTGCCGGGAACTGGCCCGGCGCCTTGACCTGAACGTGGACGTGGAGGCGGAGGTAATCCGCACGCTGGAGGATACACGTGACAACTACTCCAGCATGTGCCAGGACGTTATGGCCGGGAGGAGGACTGAAATTGATTACATCACGGGGGCCATGCTTGAAAGGGCCGGAAAGATGGGCCTTCCCATGAACGCCCATCGTTTTCTTTACGGCGCAGTCAGGCACATCTCCTGATTATATCACGGATGACCTCTGCGGCCTTCTCGGCGGCGTGCCTCGCCGCCTCGCTCAGCCCCTCGCCCTCCTTCACCCTCTCCACTCCGAGGAGAACCATAAATAGATCGGCATCTCCTATGAAGGACAGTTCTCTCATAAGACGCAGGGCGTCAACCACCCCCATGTGATGGGCGTCCGCCATGGGGGCGCATACGCGTTCAAAGATTTCGTCGCCGTGCAACACGACAATCTCCCCGGGCTTTATTCCCCCGCAGGCGGCGTCCACTACAACGATAATCTCCTCACCGTGGTACACGCTGTGAAGCATAAAGGGGTCGGTGCCAATATGCTCCACCCGGATTCCACCGCCTCTCAGCTGGTCTGCAACCGCGTATCCCGCGCCGTCATCCTGCATCAGCGGGTTTCCCAGGGTCACCACCAGAGCGCGCCTCATTCACACCTGTATGGCGCCGGGGATTTTTAAATTGCGCACCCAAACTTTTATTATCCAACGTTGCAATAGGTTATCCATGGACGTTCCGTGGGAGGGTAGGTGGAGAAAGGGCGTTGTTGTGGCCGAGGATGTATGCGAGGGAGAGGTGTTCGCTCACGCAGTTTTCCGCTCTATGGACATCGGGAACTACGATGTGATGACGCCCTTCAACGTTCAGAATTTCACGCTCTCTGCCCGGGGTAAAAAGGCCCTCCTTATCCTGTACCCCGAGCGCATAGCATCTTACAACAACATGAGGTGCTGTGAACTCGCCGAGAAAATAGATAAACTGAAGTTTTCGCGCAAACTTATAATAACGGGTGAGATGGAGTGGTGTTTCTACTGCGACTGGGCGGTCAGCATAGAGGACAGGGTGAAGGATGGAATTGTTGCCCGGGCCGTGCGCGTTATGAAACCGCTCCACATGCGGTGTGAACTCCTGTACGTCTACGACGACGGTCGCATACGCATCCTAGAAATCCCGGAAATGACCTTCACAACGTCCTACGCTGACGACACATCCAGGGAGGTCCTTCCCGACCTGTCGGAGGACTGGTTTTACTCCCTCGTGGGGGGCGACGCTCGGGCCGTATCATTCAAGATACTCATAACGCTCGTCATGCCCGCCATCATGGAGGAGATACGCAGAAATCCCGATACCTACCTGGTCATATACGGCACGCCACAGACGCCTGAGATATTCGCAGATGTCATACGCTCAATGAAGAGCAACGGCCAGGGCGAGATCGCCGAGAGGACGTACTTCGTCTCCATAGACCCGCGGGGGACTCACGTGGAGCCGATAGAGAACTCCCTTGAGGACCGCCTGGAGATCAGCAAGTACCGCAGATATTTTCTGCGGCGCGTGGTGCAGGAGAACGGCCCTCACGGGATAGTCATAGCGGACCTGCACACGCTGTGGCACTACTGGAAGGATTACCCCCTCTACTACCTCAGGGTCGGACTGGAGTGGTTCAACGAGGTGAAGATGAGCGGGCTCAGGGTTCTCGCCTTCTCCCCTTACCACATAGAGCCCGTGTGGGAACTCTCCGAGATGGCCACCAAAAAGGTGGTGGCGGCCATAGTGAACGGCGTTCCCTTGGTCAGGGGTGTCGTCCCGCAGACGCCGCCCTACGCGATACAGGTGAGGGACGGCAGGGTGTCCCTCTTCAGGATTCCGTGAGGTCCCTCTCTATTCGGGCGATCTCCTGCAGAAGGTAGAAGTGGCCCACCTCCTCGGCCATCCGCCTCGCCCTCTGAAGGTGTGTGTTTGCGGCCGCCCTCTTTCCGGATTTCATAAAGGCGCGCGCTATGCAGACCTCGCATTCCGCCTCGGCCACCACGTCCTCAATCTCCTGAAAGTGTTTGAGCGCTTCCAGATAACTCTTAACGGCCCCGGAGAGATCCCCGGAAACTTCCTTCACGTACCCCTCTGCCATGAGGAGTTCGCCTATCTTCTTTCTGTTTCCGCTCTTCAGGGCGAGTTCAAGCCCCCTGGCGGCGCACTCGCGGGCCTCGTCCAGCCGGCCCCTGTCTGCCAGCAACTTTGCGAGGTCCCGGAGAGGTGCCGCCCCCACGCGGGGGACGCGGTGCTTTTCGTACAGTTTCCACGACTCCCTGAGGTATCTCTCCGCCTCATCAAGTTTTCCCATCTTGCGCAAAACGTCTGCGATGTTCAGCATATTCACGGCCATTCCGGCGTACTCCTCCGACTCCTCCGAGTACCTGTAGGCGGTGTTGTACAGTTCTATGGCCTCCTCAAACTGACCACGTATCCTGTAGACCTCCCCCAGGTTGTTGTAAACGACAGCGAGAATGCGCGGGTCGTTCATCTTCTCCGCTATCGCCAGACAGCGCCTCCACTGCTTTTCCGCCTCTCCGAGTTTGCCCATATCAAAGAGAAGTATCGCCAGAGCGTTCCAGAATCTGAACCTCGTTGTGATTCTCGCCTCTCCCAGGTGCCTCTCCGCAAGAGCGCGAACCCTCTCCGCCTCCCTCTGAAAGCCAGATGTGTGGTACAGGTCTATGAGGACGGTTGCCGCCGTGACTATGGCCTCGGACGCCTCCGCCTCCCGTGCCATGCGCATGGCATTCTCGGCGACCGCTATCGCCTCCTTTTTCCGCCCCTCCGCCGACAGCATGGCCGCCTTCATGGCGAGAAAAACGGCGGCGTAATCCTGCCTCCCCATCTCCAAAGCCCTCTCCACGGCCTCCTCTGCTCTTTTCACCGCGGCCTCGCGGTCTTTCCTCCCGAGAGACGAAATCTCTTCGCGGATTTTCTCCAGTTCGGGGTGCTCGCGAAAGGGTTCAGGCATGTGCAGGGTATTCCATTATAACATATAAAACAACTTTGGTCGGGAGTGGTTAAAAGCCGAATATACATCGGAATTTTTATTCCAGCGCTGTGCGATTCACCCGCCGTGATCCGCGCCGTGCTGTTTGACATGGACGAGACGCTCGTTGAGAACCCCTATCCCTACTCGGTCATACGTGAGAGGGTGCAGGATTTCCTCATATCCAGAGGGGTTCCACGCCGCGATGTCCTGGCAATGCGTAGGACATACGAGGACACCCTGCGCCTCTCCGCGGAACACGACCTCGGCGACGAACCCCTGAAATTTTTGGAGGATGAGGAGGTGCGAAGGGCGGAGATGTCCAGGCCACATCCCGAGGCGCTGCCTCTCCTCGGATGGCTGAGGGAGAGAGGGTTGAAAATCGCGGTGATAACACGCAACACGCGAAGGGCTGCCGAAATAGCGCTCGCACCCCTCATGGATTTCATAGACCTTGTTCTGGCGAGGGAGGACGTGAGGAATGCGAAACCGCATCCGGACCACGTCCTCACGGCCCTTGAGGCGTTAAGCGTCTCGCCATCAGAGGCGGTCGTCGTCGGCGATTACCCATACGACATTGAGGCGGGGAAGAGGGCGGGGTGCATAACGGTCGGCATAAACACGGAGGCGCATTACACCGTGGAGGGCCTGGGGCGGGTGAGAGACCTGCTGGAGCTTCTCAACCTCATAGAAGAAGGTTCGTCTGCTTCCCCAGCGATATCTCGTCGGGGTCAATAGTGAGTTCGTCCTCAAGTAGCCGCAGGGTCTCCCGAATGGGGACGTAGGGCTGAATGACACGCGTCCTCCCCCTACCCCTGCCGAAGGACTTTATCTCCGTGTTTATGAGCCCCATCACGCTCAACTCGCTGATTAAATTGGAAACGCTTCTGGACCCAAGGGGTCTGATCCCGCTGATGTGTTCGCAGATGGACCTGTAGGCGGAGTAGACGCTTCCCGTGGTGGTTGCGCCATCCCTCTCCCCTAGGAGCAGAATGGCGTACAGGAGAACCTTGGCGTGGATCGGGAGCGTTCTGACGACCTCAGCCACGGAGTCAATCTCTATCTCCGCCTTGGCGGAGTAGACGTGGAACTCCGTGACTATCTCGGAACCCTCGCGCTCGGCGATGTCCACCGCCTTCTTGAGGAGCGATATTGCCCTCCTCGCGTCTCCATGCTCCTGCGCTGCGAACGCCGCGCAGAGCTTTATTACCGCGTCGTCCACAACGCCCTCCACGAGGGCCAATTCCACCCTATCCCTGAGTATGTCCTCCAGTTGCGGCGCGTTGTAGGGCGAGAACACGAGGCGCTCTCCCATCAGGCGCGAACTTATGCGCGGCTCCAGTTTCTCCGCAAACTTCAGGTCGTTTGATATGCCCACGATGGAGACGCCCCCCTCCTCAATCTCCTCGTTCATGTGGAGGAGAAGATAGAGCGCGTCCTCGTGGCCCTTGTCAACCAGGTGGTCTATCTCGTCCAGAACAAGTATGACCACAACACCCGTTCTGTCTATGGCGTTGAACACCTCTCTCTCCATCCTGTCAAGGGGCCAGCCCGTGTAGGGCACGCGTGTGCATCCGAGGTCCAGCGCTATGTTGTAGAGAACGGAATAGGACGTGTCCACGGACCTGCAGTTGAGGTAAACGGGGTGCACGAGTTCACCAACGCCCTTCATCACCATGAGGCGCTTCAACTCGCGCAGGACGTACTTCACCACGGCCGTCTTCCCCGTGCCCGGCTTGCCGTACAGAATCGCATGGGAGGGCACCTTTCCACGGAGGGCGGGAGCGATCATCTTCGCGAGCCGCTCTATCTCCTTTTCCCTGTGGGGTAGCCGGTCCGGCACGTACGACGGCTCAAGGGCGCGCGCGTTCTCCCCCCGATAGAGGGTAGGGGTTTCTATGAATCTCTCAAACACGTTAAGTGCCATCTACCACCCTCCGTGGTGCTCTGGGATGGTATATCCCCGATGCCTTACAAATACTTTTTTTCACCAGACCTGTTAGCAAAGGGTTATATCCCATGAGCCCCCCCACCATTTCCACTGTAACTGCCCCCGCAGAGGGAGATCAATTCCTCCACCTCGGATGCGTATCTGGCAGGTATCCTGAATTTCAGGTGAATGTCCACCCCGTATTCAACGTGTTCAACCAGACCGTGCTCGTAAACGTAGTGCAGCAGGCGCTGGGAACACGGTGCGTTTGGAAGTATGAGGTCATAGGACATTTCCATCGGAATGCTGTTGATTATGGCCTCAACGAGCGCGTCCAGGTTGTGCCCCTTCCGGGCTGAGATCTGTATGGGCTCCTCACCAACCAGCATACGCACCACGCGTGCCTTCTCCTCCACATCATCCGCCACGTCAACCTTATTCAGCACGGGCAGCACCTTCCCCTCGCACTCGGGGAAGAGGTACTCAAGGACGGCGCGCGTCTTCCTCTCCACCCCCTCCACCGGGTCGGAAGCGTCCACGAGGAGGAGCACGAGGTCCGCATGGTACACCTCCTCAAAAGTGGGCCTGAACGCCTCTATCATGAAGGCCGGAAGCCCTTCCACCAGCCCGACGGTGTCCGTGAGGAGAACACGGACCTTCGTGGGAAGCCGGGCGGTGCGGGTTGACAGCGTTGAGAACATCCGCCCCTCTATTATCACCTCCTCGCCCGTGAGGGCGCGCAGGAGCGTGGATTTGCCAGAGTTCGTATAGCCGGCTATGGAGACTATGTAGAAGCCGAGTTCCTCCCTGCGCTGTCTCATCATCTCCCTCTTCTCCGCCAGCGCCCGGAGCTGCTCCCGTATCTTC
Source organism: Candidatus Aciduliprofundum sp. JdFR-45 (assembly GCA_002011395.1). Lineage (GTDB taxonomy): Archaea > Thermoplasmatota > Thermoplasmata > Thermoplasmatales > JdFR-45 > JdFR-45. The sequence continues at coordinate 20,089 of MTNG01000092.1, read as the reverse complement.
CGTATCCGCCTCTGTATGAGGAGATAGTAGTCCGCCACGGGATATTCGCCGCCGCCCATGAACCCCGCGCGCTCGCCCATCTTCTCCCTGTGTATCATCTCGCGTACCCGCGGCACCTCGTATTTCAGGCGTGCCAGTTCCACCTGGAGCTTCGCCTCCTTCGTACGGGCACGGTCGGCGAATATCTCCAGTATGAGGTTCACCTTGTCCAGAACCCTCACGCGGAACTCCCTCTCAAGGTTGAACCACTGCGAGGATTTGAGCGCCGCGTCCACGATAACCACATCTGCGCCTTCCCGCTGAACCAGCGTGCGCACCTCCTCCACTTTGCCCCGTGTCAGGTGATGGCGTGAATTCGTCTCCGTGAGGAGGACGCGACCGACGACCTCGTATCCCAGCGACGCCACGAGTTCGAGGAACTCCGGGTCCCCATCCCAGACGATCACAGCCCTCTTCACATCTCCAGACAATCTTCCACCTCCCCGAGAAGATGAAATGAGCCACACACGAGGACGGGCGGTCTCTCCATGGCGGTTGCGAGGGCTCTCTCAACGGAGGNGTGTACGAAAACGCTATTGAAATGGCACTTGGCAATGGCAGCGAGGTGATGTGGATCCAGTCCCCTGTGAGAGGGAAGAGGGGGAAGGTGAAGGGTTCCACCTATATCCGAAAGCACCCTGAGGTTGTTTATGTAGTTCTTGTCCTCCATGGTGGCGAAGACGACCGATGGGGGAGGCAGTTCAAGCATCTTCCACGTGCGCACCAGGGCGCGGAACGAATCGGGGTTGTGGGCCCCGTCCAGCACCACCAGCGGTTCAACGCTGCGAACCTCAAACCGCCCTCTGAGGGTCAGAGAGTCCATTCCCGCCTCTATGTCCGCCCGCGGAACGTCCATGAGTTCAAGCGTCCTCACGGCGGTAAGCACGTTCTCAACCTGGTGAGGGCCGGGCACCGGAATCCGCACCCTGTACGTCCTCTCAGAGGTGAATTCAACTTCCGTTCCGCCGAGGTTCACGGTCCACCGGTGCACCTCGCACTCCTCCGGAACGATGTGGAGCGGTGCGTTCCTCTTAAGCGCCTCACGCTTCACGGTCTCCATAACCTCCGGGGGGTTGTCACCCACGACCACGGGCACGCCCTCCTTCACAATCCCTGCCTTCTCCCTCGCTATGTCCCGGAGGGTGGTGCCCAAACGCTCCACGTGGTCGTACCCCACGCGGGTTATGACGGAGACCACGGGCGTTATCACGTTTGTGGAGTCGTATCGCCCCCCGAGCCCAACTTCCACCGCGGCGCAGGAGACATCATTCTCCCTGAAATGGAGGAACGCCATGGCAGTCGCGACCTCAAAGAATATGGGTGAATACCCCATATCCTCAGCCGCTTTAAGCACGCGTTCCGCAAGTTCCTCCGCCTCGTCCCAGGGGATTTCCTGCCCGTTCACGACTATCCTCTCCGTGAAGCGTGAGATGTGCGGGGACGTGTAGAGACCCGTGGAGCGCGAGCGCATGAGAACGGAGTGGAGCATGGACGCGACGCTCCCCTTGCCCTTCGTGCCCGCGATGTGCACCTTGTCGTATCCCTCCTGCGGGTTGCCGAGGGCGGAGAGCAGTACCCTCATCCCGGTGAGGGACGGCTCTCTGCCGAAGCGGCGGAGGGAGTATATCCTCTTCAACCACTCGTCCACGTATTATGCATCGCCCCACGGGTAATTAAGTTTTGGCAGGTGTTAAGTAGGCCGCACACCATGTGGTATGGAAATGAAAACGCGGAGGAGAAGGATGGAGGAAATGCTCGCGGAGGAGCCCATGACGCCGTCGCAACTGGCGAGAGCGCTGGAGGTGGACATCTCCACCGTTATGGAGGACCTCACGCACGTGTGGAGGCGAAACAGGGGCCGGCTGCGTGTTAGACCCGCCGTCTGCAGAAAATGCGGTTATGTGTTCTCCCCCTCCATACGCCTCCCGAAGCGCTGTCCCCGGTGCAGGGGCGAGTGGATAGAGGAGCCGGAGTTCTATCTGGAGCGGTGAATCACTCCGTTTTCACTATCTCAACGCTGTTAATCTGTGTCATGGTGTAGTGTCCATCCTCCGCCTCCAGTCCCCTCACGGCGTCCCACAGCGTGAGAAGAGCCATAGTGACGCCGGTGAGGGCGCACATCTCCGCTCCCCCGTCATGAACGGACACCTCGCACTCCACGATGACCCTGTTTCCATCCACGTAGAAATCAAACTCCACACGTTTGACATGGACATGTGGATGGTGGGGCAGGAGGTCATGCGTCCTCTTGACCGCCAGCGTCCCGGCTATCTCAGCCGCCTGAAATGGGTCGTCCCTTCCGGGACCGCCCTCGCGCATGGATTTCACCGTTGATGTTTTCAGCACCAGTATGCCCCTTGCCCTTGCCGTGGCGCAACTCTCCATGGGGGATGATTGCGCAGGGGTGTAATTTACCTTACGCTCACAGGTCCTCCGAGTAGACGCGCTTCAACCACATCCGCATCGTCTGATGACCTGACAGGAGGCGGCGCAGGGGCCTCCTCTGCAGAAGGGAGAGTATCCACAGCTCCCTCTCAAGCCATTTCAGCATGGGTTTCAGCCCCTCCTCGTAGCGCCTCACACCCAGCAGATGCTCCCCCAGGGCCATGGCGGAGAAAACCGCACCGGATATGCCCTCGTAGTTCAGCGGGTCCGTTAGGGACAATCTATCACCCACGAGCCATGCATAATCACTCCTCGTGACAGGTCTTCCGGTGTAAGGGGCGATGAAGGCGCCCCTCCTCCGCTTCGCATCGCACATCTCTCTGAGGAATGCGGGGGCGTTCCTCACCACCCATTCCCTCTCACCGGCGAGACCCACCGAGTAGCCGTTGAGTTTTGGGAAGACCCAGCCGTACCCGACGGCCGGGGAGAACGTGAACACGTGGAAGAGAAACTCATCGTCTGCCACGTTGATGCGAACGTGGCTGGCGTGGGTCTCCACACCTATGATGCGGGACAGGCTCGCTCCACGCGCATCCACGATGTGGTCATAGCCCCTCATCTCCGCGGGGTTGCGTTCGCTCCGGTAATGCATGACCGCGCCCTCCGCCTCGGCTGCCTCCCTGAGGGGACAGTCCAAGTCGGCCCTCGTGCACGAGAGAGCCATGCCCGGCTTCCTGTAGGAAATCTCGCCCCAGGGGGTTATCACGCGCACGGCGTTGATCTTAACGCCCACGGGGTGGATGGGCAGGCGACGGAGCGCCCTGCTGAGGACTCCCCCCGCGCACACCTTCGCCTCGCCTCTTTTGCGCCTCTCATAGACCTCAACCTTCACCCCCTCTTTCGCGAGGCGATGGGCGAGCACTCCGCCGGCAACCCCTGCACCTATGACCGCCACTCTCATGGACCACCCGTTGAAGTAGGGGTGCAGGGGGTTATAACGTTTTCGCGGTGTGTACCATGGGGGCGGGGAGAGCCGTACCGCTCCGCCTGACGAGCGAGTCCGGTTTTCGCGCCCTGGGCGTCGGAAACATGCAGATTCTGTGATGTTATCCAGAAAAATTATATCTGATATGAGAGATGGATTGACCGATGCATCTGAGATGGGCAGGGGTATGGGTCCTGAGCATCGTGATCTCGGTGGCCGCTGTGTCCACGGGCATGTTCCTTGAGAACACCGTTGAGAAATCACGCGCATACGATATATTATCATCAAACGAGTTCACACTTGAGATATGGTGCAGTTTACCTCTGGGCAGTTTCCAACGCATATTATACGAATTGAAAAATCTGCCGCATGTGGACAGCGTTGAGGGTACGATAAGAAACACATCCTTCCATTCAAACCCTCCCGCTGAGGGCATAGAGGGTATGCAGGATGTAAAATTCCTGATGCAAATAAACTCCATCTATCTGATGGATTCTCAGGGTGTCATAGAGATACAGAGCAAGTTGAAGGGGGTGGGCGAAGCCGCATCGGAGGTTATCAGCTCCCACGGCGGAATAGTGGAGGAGATGGAGTATCCGATGGCGGTATCTTATTATTGGTGGGTTCCGTATATGCCTCTTCTGAATGGACTGAACATCGGTCTGCTAACCATTATATTTTGCATTTACGCAGGTGCTGTGGGGCTGGAAGCGAAGATATGGGCTGGACTGAGAGAGGAGGAAAGGTCTTCATATGGAAAGGGGAAGAGACATAGTTTCATAACTCGGCATATGGGTGAGCAGTTGCCGGACATTATTATGGTTGCATTACTGGCTTTTGGAGGTTATGTATCTGGTATGGCCGTGATGTGGCTCGCAAATGAATTCTTTTTACATATGCCGACGTTCAAACCCGGAATCTATCTTGACGAGATTGCGATGTGTGTGCTGATAGCAACGTTCATCTTTACAGTCATCGTGGGCTTGGCAAAGATTAGACTCAGAAAGAGGGCGCTGATGTGGGGGTTCAGGGATTTACCTGGTTGGAGAGATGAAAGCACCCCGTGGCGTGCTATAACGTTCACGACGTTCCCCGTGGTTGCGGGAACCCTCGTAGCGAGAGGTCCTCTTCTGCGAGGTGTTATGTGTCTTCTATGTGTTTTATTTTTACACCTCTCGGTCGCAGCCTTCATCATCTCCGTTATATACCTGTCGTGGTTGGCCACAGTAAATATGGATATGTTAAGGAACGTGTTGCATCGGCGGACCAGAGGGAACCTTAGAAAAGCGGCACACACCAGTAATGAATGTTTTAGAGGATGTCTGCGACGTGATCGTAGAGTGTCAAGATGCGTGGCAGCCGCTTCACTTCTCACCATATGCGTCATATTCCTATCAGCCATTCCTGACACCCTCAATGAGACCTACAGGCTGGAACAGGTGGCTTCTATAGGTGGCGATGTGAAAATATATCTCCCTGAGATCAGCAACCTAACGCTGCTCTACGGGGTACTCAGCGATGACCGCCTCGTTCTGTCGTACTCCTTCATAGCCTACCCACCAGCGGTTCGCAAGGATAGGTTGTTTTCTGAGGACGTCACATACATGGACAGGCCGTGGTTCGGGATCACCGATTTCTCTGCCTATTCCAACAGTATTTACGATGTACATAGATTCATCAGGGAAGGCGAATTGAAGAGAGGTTGTGCGGTTATCTCTGAAATGTTCGCCATAAAGGAGAGGGTTAGCGTCGGCGATGTTGTTTCCACCGCCGCTGGCGATTTTACCGTCTCCTGTATTATGTACCGGATTCCCGGTGTGGACGCGGAGGTGCTTATAGATAGCCCCTCCCCTGTGTTCAACATCTCTCATCAGGACGTAATAATAAAAGCACGCGATCCCTATGCGTTAAAAGCGGCGCTGGACTCACTTGGGATATATTATCAGACGCTTGGCGCAGACGATGAAAAGACCCCTCCAGACCTTTCGTTTCACCTTCTCTACCTCGTTCCGGCGGGGTATCTTCTGATGTGCGCCTTGTACCTCTCCATATGCTCTGATTACAGCGGGATGTTCAGAGAGTGCATTAAAAAGCATGGGAGCATATCCCTCAAAGAGGCGCTGATGTTTGATGGATTTATTCTTATCCTCGGTGTGGCTTTTGTCGGGCTTGTCTCCGGCCTGTCCTTCGCATATTTTATGATGATGGAGTTCACCACGTGGTGGCTTTTGCCCACATTCATACTGGGACCCACGCTCCTCATATATATTCCCCTGCTGTTCATAGCGTATCTTCTTGGCATGTTGACGGCGGTGCTGGCCACATTACAGGCGGTGTTTAAAATGGATTGCACATAACTGTATATTTAATCACGCAGATGATTCTACAGATACACCAACGACCACCTTTCAGCAAAATTTAAATCTGATGGTTTCGTTGGTTGGTTTATGAGGAACGCTTTTGCGGCATCCGTGTTGCTCGCACTTCTGGTTTTCAGTGGAATCACGCCCTATATCGGCGAGGGGGCGGAGATGGGTTCGGATACCTTTCCGACGGTGCGCGCCACATCCACAGTCTACTACAACAGGACAGCCGCATGGGGCTACGCCTACAGGTGGTGGAACGACAGAAACCCGCACTATCAGGATTTCACCTCCAGCGGGGGGGACTGCGCGAATTTCGTGTCTCAGTGCCTCATCGCCGGTGGCCTCTCCCTCCATAAAGGGACCGATGGAAACGGCTACGGCGTGTACCCCGATGTGGACCGGCCCACAACCTACAGCAACGGGACGATACCCTTCTGCGACTACCTGCACCAGCACCTGATCAACTACCAGCCCGTGGACTACGCGTACGTGACCACATCCAATGCAACCATACCGTCGTGGATTGAAATCGGAGACGTGGTGATATTCGGCGACTCCACCGATTACTGGCAACACGCCATGATCGTTGTGTGGGTCGGTAACGGGGACATAGGGCTTGCGGGGCACACGACGGACGCGTGGAACGTCTCATTCTGGACGGAGATGTCCTACTTCTCCATAGCCAACTTCTACCACATACGTGATAGAGGCTACGACGGCACGGAGTTTGTCTTCGTCGTGAAGGCGGGCACCCTCAACGTGCGCGTCGGGCCCGGACTCAACGGTCTGGGGAACCTCTACCAGGACATAGGCGACATATACGAGGGGCAGATGTACGTGGCGTTTGAGACCGTTGTGGATGCGAACGGCAACCTCTGGTACCACTTCTGGTACGATGACCGCGCCGCATGGTGCGCCGCGCAGTACTCCGGCAACGTCTACGCGAAGCCTGTGAATCAGGCATCCTTTGAGGTTCAGGTCGGCTCATACCTCAACGTGAGGACGGGTCCGGGTACGACCTACACGGACATAGGGGAGGTGTACGACGGTATGCGCTTCTACACGATCGCGCGTGCCCTTGACGCGAATGGCAGGGTGTGGCGGAAGTTCTGGTGGGGCGGACAGGAGGCGTGGTGTGCCGCGTGGTACACGGCCAACGCGAGTTTCGTAATCAAAAACCTCACCCGCGTGAACATAGGGTTCTACCCGTACTGGGTCGGCTCGTACTATACGTCCATACCCCACGAGTACATAAGCCATATCGCGTGGTTCTCAATAGACCTCAACAGCGATGGAACCGTTGCGAACTACAACAACTGGCCCACTGGCTGGACCGACCTCGTGGCACAGGCCCATGAGAACGGGACGAGGGTCATGGTGACGGCCACACTTTTCGGCTCAACCAGCATAAGCACTCTGCTCGGCTCCGCCACGTACCGCACCACCGCAGTGAACAACATCGTGGACGCCGTCGTCAACGGGAACGCCGACGGGGCGATGATTGACTTTGAGACGCCGCCCAGCGGCAGCGGTGCGGACCTCGTCGCCTTCATGCAGGAACTGAGGAGCGCGCTTGACGCCTACAACATTGATTACGAACTGGCCATATGTCTGTCGCCCTACCCCTGGAGCACGCAGGTGTGGGGCGATGCAAACCTCTTCCCTCAGTTGAACCAGTACGTTGATTACTACTTCCTGATGGGTTACGACTACCACTGGAGCGGGAGTTCCACGACGGGCGCCGTGGGCGCACTGTTCTGGGAGTCGGGGGTTGACGGCTACAACGCCACCCTCATATACCTCGGGTACGGCGCATCCCGTTTCAAGTTCGTCTACGGCGTGCCCTACTTCGGCTACGACTGGCCTGTCTCATCCACGGAGTACACTCAGAGGGCGGCCACGACAACCGCCAGCGGAACCTCACGTTCCTACAATTCCGCCATGTCCCTCCTGTCCACCTACGGCTCTACGCTTCAGTGGGACTCCATATCGCAGAGCCCGTGGTTCTGGTACTACGACGGCACCGATTACAGGCAGGTGTGGTTTGACAACGCAACTTCGCTCAAATACAAGTACGAACTTGTGAACCGCTGGGACCTCGCCGGGATGGGCATATGGGCGCTGGGCTACGACTCATCCACACAGGAACTGTGGAACGCAATAGGTGAAAAGGTCGGAAACTTCTCGGTGGACGTCATTTACCCTGCACCCGGCTCCCTCATAGGGGGAACGGTCAACGCCACCGTTCTGGTCTACGGAGGCGTGACGGACCTCTACTACAGGGTGCCGGGAGGCACCTGGACAAAAGCGATGGTGGATGTGAACCTGCACGCCACGACGAGGTACATCCATGGGGTGGCGTATGGCGGGTATCAGAGCGCCTTCCACCTGACATGGGACACAAATTCCCTTCTCCCTGGCAACTACACGCTGGAACTCAGGGCGAACAACTCCTACGGCCACACGGTCTTCTGGAATTTCACCTACACGGTCGCGAGGAACGCCGCCCTCGAAGGGCTCGCGTGGGGATCTCCCAGCGCGTCCGCCCTCAACGACGACCAGGACTATCTGGACGCCTACGGCGGCTACGCCGCGAACGACCTGAACGCCCCGCTTTATCTGGAACTCCCGTGTAACTTCACCATAAGGGCGTTCAAGTTCCGCCTGTGGGACGGCGATGGCAGGTATTACCAGTACAGGATTGAGGTCTCGCAGGACAACATCACGTGGACGGAGGTCGTCAACAGAACGACAGGGGAATGGCGTGGGTGGCAGTGGGCCTCCTTCGCGCAGGGCACTGTCAGGGCGAGGTACATAAGGTTCAACGGCACATATAACTCGGCGAACCAGTGGTACCACATCGTGGAGTTCAAGGTGTTCGTATATGAGGACATGGTCCTGCACGGAAAGGTCCTCACGGATGCGGGGCTGCCCCTCGCCAACGCGTCCCTACGGATAACGGACGAGAACAACGGGAATTACATCAACGTGACGACGGACGCATATGGAAACTACGAGGTGGACCTCACGCCCCTCGGGTTCGCGGAGGGAGACGTGATAAACGTGAGCGTCGTGGAGCCCGGATACACGGGCTACGCGACCACCACCGCCACGCGGCTTGTGGCACAGAAGCGGCTGGACGTGACGGCAACTGCGGTGATACCTGAACTGTCTCCCGTGCTTGCGGTTCTATCCCTCCTCGCGGTCCTCGCCCTCGCGCGCCGTCTGACCGCTACGCGTATATCCCGGTAAGGCATGTGCGTGGATATGGGCCGGATATACGAGAACGCAAGGCGCATACTGGAGGAATTGCCTCCGCATGTCACCCTCGTGGCGGCGACGAAGGGGCGAAGTCCGGAGGAGGTGGAAGAGGCCATATCCGCCGGCGTGAGGGTCATCGGGGAGAACTACGTCCAGGAGGCGGAGAGGAAGAGGGCCGCGGTGAAGAGCAACGTGGAGTGGCATATGATAGGGAGGCTCCAGAGGAACAAGGTTAAGAAGGCCGTGAGGCTCTTCGACGTTATACAGACGGTGGACTCGTTTAAACTGGCGAGGGAGATAGATAAGAGGGCGAGGGACGCGGGAAAGGTCATGCCCGTGATGATAGAGGTGAACACGGGGAGGGAGCCGCAGAAAGGCGGTGTTATGCCTGAGGATGCCCTCAACCTCGTGAGGGAGATCTCCTCGCTGAAAAACGTGGAGGTCATAGGGCTCATGACCATGGGGCCCTACGTGGAGAACCCGGAGGACATCAGGCCCTATTTCCGGCTGGCGCGGGAGATATTTGAGAACATACGCTCGCTGGACCTGCCCAACGTGGATATGAGGTACCTCTCCATGGGGATGTCCTCCACGTACCAGGTGGCGGTGGAGGAGGGTGCGAACATGGTGAGGATAGGGACGGCCATATTCGGGCCGCGGAGATGATGGGTATAAATACTAAAGAAAAGTTTATATACATAATTTGTATTGACCTTTTTCGCCTGCAAAGGAAGGAGGGACGAGGATGATAAAGCCGATAACGAAAGGGAACATAAAAACTGCGCCGCCGTCGCCCCTTTGTAGTTATATATGCTCGCCAGCTAAATCGCCGGGTTAAATCGGTTTGATTCTCGGTGATCAGAGTGGCCGTCATATCCAGATATACGCTGTACTTTAGAGTAGATAAGGACATTTACATACTGTTAAATTCGCTGACAGGGGCAATAGATATTGCCGATGAAATTCCAATAGATGTTCTGGAAAAGATAGAAGAGGGAGAGATTTACAGGGGAGATCTCTATCACTATCTGAAAGAAAGGGGATACATATTTGACAGTTCTTCAGACGAGGAGGAGATTATAGAGGAGCGTATCAGAAGATGGGAGAGGGAGGTGTATGAATCCCCCTTAACATTTGTTGTGGGCATAACCACGCAGTGCAATTTTGCCTGCAGATACTGCTTTCAACGGCATATGCAGAGAAAAACTGGAGAGGGCGGTTTATGGACTGATAGAAAAATAGCGTTGCTTTTTAATGCTATGGACAATATAGTTAAAGAAGAGGGAGAAAGAGAAGTAAACCTCTCTCTTTTCGGAGGAGAACCGCTTTTGCCATCAAATAAGTGTGTCATCAAGCAGATTCTTGATGGAGCGAAGGAGAGGTGTTTCACCTTTGATGATGTCATAACAAACGGATATTACCTGACTGAATACGTGCCGCTGCTCAAAAAATACGATGTCAGAAATGTTCAGGTTGTTCTTGATGGAACTGAAAAGATTCACAATTTTCTGAGGGCTGCTAAAGGGGGTGGTGAAACTTTTGACAAGGTAACCGAAGGCATAGACAAAGCGCTGAGAGAGGGCATCCATATAACTTTGAGAATAAATGTGAATGGTCACAACATTCAGAATTTGCCTGACTTGGCAAAATATATTATACGGAAGGGATGGGATAGGTCTCCGAATTTCAAGGCACATTTGGGACTGGTATACCCCTATGGTTTTGATTCAGAAGGTTTTCCATATCTCTCAGAGGACGTTGCCCTCAAATACATACTGGAAATGTATGATAAAGATCCGGAGATGAGGTTATATGACCTGGGGGGATGGACCATGGTAGAAAATATACTTTCTTCACTGGAGACTAAGATGCCCTTTGAACAAAAATTCGCATATTGCGGTGCAAATACAACCACATATGCCTTTGACCCTTATGGTAAAATTTACGCCTGTTTTGATGCAATAGGTATAGAAGAGATGGCAATAGGTGAATATTGGCCAGAGTACAGCATTAATGTGAATCTTAAAAATAGATGGCGCAGAAACATTCTTGAAAAGAGGGTGTGCGGTGAGTGTCGATATGGATTGCTCTGCGGTGGTGGGTGTATTTTTCATGCCGTTTTATCTGGAAAAGATTTTTCTGAACCTATGTGCCCCCAGATCGATAAAAGTCTTAGGGTGCTGTTGAACTGGTATTACAGGAACAATAAAAGCGCTCTGCTTGGGAGGGGTGGGCAGGATTATGAATGAGGATTTCTTCATTTTATCTCTGGATATTGGTGGTAACATTAAGTACTCAGTGATATACAGTTGCAAAGAAAATAGCGAGATAATATTGTCTGGACAGAAGACTGTGAGAACACTCAATGAGGCGATGTGGGATATAAAACTGGATTTGATAGAGAGATTAAGAAAAACCCCATACCATCTGAGGTATGTGCTACTTTCCTTGCCGGGTGCGAGTTCCCTTCAATTTTCCATGCCCTCTCAGGCATTAGATGAGACCGCCAGGCTAATTATGAAGACGTTTGAACCGCTTTCAAAAGAACTTGACATACTGATCATGGGGAGGGATGGACAATTTTATAATGTATATTTTGTACATGAATACTGCAACAAATACAATGACGGTTGTTTCTTTTTTGATAGCTATTGGAGGGGAGCAATAGACCTGTCTATGGATTTCTTCGGTATAGACACATTCTTATATCTGGATATGGGGTCTTTCTCATTTACGATCGTTCCGGTGAGGGATGGTAGGATAATGGTAGAGAAACATGAAAATAGGGTGTTGTCGGAAAAACTGCTTTCCGTCGGAGTGAAGCATACACCCGTTTTATTTATACTAAATGAGATGACTGTTGATCAGATATCGTTTAAACCATATGCATATGTGCCCCTGTACACGCGGGATATCCTGAGAGGAGAGATAGATGACCTCCTATTGTGCAAACTATCAAGGTTTCTGGGCTATCCCCAGATCAATAGAAATATGGCATACAGGGTGATTTCGTCAATCCGAGCAGCGATGGCTGATTTTATCAGGAGAAAGGTAAAGAAGCACATAGAATTGCACTATACGCGCGGCGAAGTCCCGCTGGTAGTTGCGGGTAGTGGAAAACACCTGCTGTATGAGATATTAGATCACAAATGTAAATATGTGCTTCCATTTGACAACACCCACACATGCGTCGGTCTGGCACATGTCTTCTTAAAAAAGGAGTGCGGGAGGATGCTCAGATGGAAAGAGGGCACGGGACAGGGGAAATAATCGTCGTTGAGGATCTGGTCAAGGAATACCCAAATGGTGTTCTGGCAAATGATCACATAAATATGAGGATCGCTGAGGGGGAAATCGTGGGAGTCGTGGGGCCCAACGGAGCCGGGAAGACCACGCTGATAAAACAACTGACATGTGAATTGCTGCCAACGGAGGGCAATATCTATATCATGGGGATTGATATTGTTAAAGACCCTGCAAATATCAAACCATTTATAGGAGTTTGCCCGCAGGATGGGGGGCTGATACATCACCTCACGGTGTGGGAGCACGTATATTATTTTGCTAGGTTAAAGGGTCTTCCTAAGGAAAGAGCGCGTGAGAACACTGATAAAATACTAAGAATGTTGAATTTAGAGTCACACGAAAAAAAGGTCGTGAGAGAACTTTCAGGTGGTCTGAAGAGGAGGGTATTTGTGAGCATTGCGCTTGTTAACGAGCCCAAAATAATATTTCTGGATGAGCCCACCACCGGCCTGGACCCTATATCTCGCATGGAATTCTGGAAGATCATAAGAAAGGTCAATGATCATCATAGCCCGAAGACAACCGTTGTTGTAACGACACATTATCTGGAAGAACTTGACTACATTTCTGATAGATTAATTTTTATAAATGATGGTAGAATCGTGCTGGAGGGCGATAGCATGGCTGTAAGACGCCTGATTTTGGACTACGATACTAAGATAACATTACCCAAGAAGTACAAGGAAGTCGTTATGCGGACACTTATGAAGGAGGGAGTTGGCTGTAAAGTGAAAGAGGAACATAACAAAATACATGTACTGCTAACCAAAGATGATGTTTCGGCTGCGGTCTCAGAGATCATTAAATTTACATCGGATATAGTTTTATCTTCTCCAACGCTGGATGAAGTGTTTATGGGGGTCGTGGAAAATGAAGAAAATACTGATTGATACATTAATTATAGCAAAAATAAATATTCTGAGCATGAGAGAGAATTTAATGGCATTTATTATAATATCTTTAGTTATACCCTTGGGCATGACGTATTTGATTTCATTAGCATCTCCCGGGTGGAATTTGAATACAAAGGTCAATTATTTAACAGGGATGCTCGTGCTTTCGTCGTCTTTAACCGTTGTAAACGGCATAGGGCAGTTCATAGCGCAGGACAGATTAGGTGGAGTGCTCTCATGGTATCGCACATCGCCTGTGCATCCTGCATCGTATATTTTAGGCGTCACCTTCACGTATTTGGTGGCAATATTCATCCAATGCATTATATTAATTCCGATTGCCACCATTCTATGGGGGTTTTATTTGAATATATTTAATATATCAATTATTATTGTTGTTATCATCGTTCAAAGTTTGACGCTCGTAGGCATCGGCGCCGTTATAGGAACTCGGGCAAAGAATATTCAGACGTCAACTGCGCTCACAAATCTGATTTCTTTTATAATAGTCTTTGCAACCCCCGCGTATTACTCGATTGATGTGATACCTGAGAAATTTAGGTTCTTATGCTACATACTTCCCACGACGTATGCCTCACTCATGGTTAAACGTCAGTGCTTAGATGGGTATCTTGATCTATATCTTCTCCTGATGCTCGCACTTATGAGTATACCATATGTGGCGGTGGGATTCACCGGTATGAGGTGGAGGGAAAAATGAAGACCTTCAAAAAGATGTCATCATATGCACCATGTGTAGTCATCATCCTGTTCGCGCTCATGGTCATATCCACAGTAATGCAGTACCTCCCCTTACCCATCCCGGGAACGTCTGTTTTTATGATATTCCTTTTATCTTTCTTTCTTTTCAGCCTTACACACAGCATTATCTGTTTTGGATGGCGCTCTGCGTGGGTATTCGTAGGTATAACATTCATCATATGTTTATTGTTTGAATTGATAGGCGTGGCAACAGGGATGATCTATGGTCGCTATCATTATGCCGATTTCCTCGGCTATAAATTTTTTAATCTGGTGCCATTCTATATTCCCCTCGCATGGTTTATGATGATATACGCGAGTTATGATATCTCCGGCCTCATTCTTCCCAAAGATGACAACATTTCCTTGCGGCGCCATCTCAAGCGTGGACTGCTCTTCAGTGCGGTAATGACCTCCTGGGACCTCAGTATGGATCCGCGTTTGTCCACGGAATGGGGCCTCTGGGTATGGATTGACAGTGGGCCTTGGTTTGGTGTGCCCATTCAGAATTACATAGGATGGCTCATCACTGCAGGCACGATCTATATAATCTATGGCATATACAATCAACATGTATCCGCCTATACATCCATATATAAGGATTCAAGTATTTTCACTCATCTACCTGCATTCTCTTACATGGTAATGGCCGTAAACGAAGTGGTTGCAAGTTTAATGATAGGCCGACCGCTGCTGGCTGCGGCGGCAATTCTGAGTATGGGGTCTTTTTCTACAGCGGCCATATGTTCTCTGGCATTTCGTCCTCAAAAAACTTCGGCTCATCAATAAAAATATTTTTAACATCTTTATGCACAGCGTCTGCTGATGTCCTCATCTCTCGCTTCAATAGCCCGCCTTCACCACGCACATCCAACCTTCGCCAAAAACCTTTTATTCAACGTGCGGGTAGGTGGGCCTATGGGCGTGCTGCAGGTGCTGGGGGAGGCCATAAGAGGCATAAGATTCCCCGAGCTGGACCCCGTTAGCGCGGGCATTGGGAATTTCGCACCCATACCGGCGCCGGAGGAAACCCTCAGGGTCGCCTACGTGGACGGGGGCAACGGCGTGATCGTGGAGACGCCCACCGCCTCCGTCTCGCTCGTGAGGGGCTATCTGGCCGTCTACGAGGGAACAAAAAAAGCGCACTACGAGAGGCATGACATCGTTGTGGTCATGTGGGATGAGGGTTCGCTCGTCAGGGCAAACCTCTACCCGCTCGGCGAGGAGGTCATGGACAGCGAGGTATACATCACCCTGAAGGAACTGGAGAACGATGCCCTCCGGACGAACGCGGCGAGGGCGTCGCTGGCTGTCCGACGCTACATGGAATGGCTGTTAGTGGAGAGGGGCGCGCGCCTCGCGGACGTAGTGGTCAAGGACGGGGCCCTCCAGACGAGCGGGGGTGGGGAGGAGGAGTACGCGGAGAGAGCCATAGATGCCTTTGGAGATGGAAAATATCTGGTGGGCTTCTCAAAGTCCTCAACCCTGAAGGCGCCCCCGGGCATACCGCTGAACGTCGGTCTGGAGCGTCTCGCCCGGAAACTCGGCGTCCCCGCCCCCTGGGCCGTGGAGGTGGATGTGCCGGAGGGCAAGGAGAGGATACGCTCGCGCACCTTCGTGGGCAGGTTCCACCCCCGCGCCGAGAGGGCTTTCAGGGTGGATGTGATGGGAGAGAACCATATGGTGGCGCTCTCGGCCCTGCTTCCCTTCTGCGCGGACCCATTCCTCCTGGGCTACCCCTATGGACTGCTGGACGCGGATGCGATGGCGAGGGTGCGCGAGGAGGAGGTGAGGTTCCTGAGGAACGCCGCCATGGGCATGGCGGACGAGGATCTGAGGGCGGCGGCATGGCAGATGGACGCCCACGATGTGATAAGCAGGATGAGGTGATGTGCGATGTCTGTAGGCGTGGTTGTGAGCGGCGGGTTTGACGAGGTGGTCATACGGCAGAAGTCAGGCGAGAGAATAGAGATAGGCGAACTCCTGAAGGCGGGGGATATACTGCTTCAGGTCTTTGACCTGGATTACGGCTCACTCATGAGCGGCACGGACATAGAGAGGATAGGCGGTATGCAGGTGGAGGGTTACGGGGCCACGAGCATCTACGAGGAGAAACTCCGGAACTACGTTCTCGCGAGGGCCAAGCCCATCTATGACCTCAGGAGGGGCGGGCTTCCGAAGTACGTGCCGCGCTTCCTGGGCGAGGTGGAAAGGGTAACGGAAGAGGACCTGAAGTTCATATCCGAGGCCAGGTTCAGAAAGCCCCTCTATCTGGGCAAGGTCCGCAGCGGCTCTAGGGTGCTGGACATCCCCGTTTACGTGGACGGCGAGAGGGCTCTGACGCACCATATACTCATACCCGCGACCACGGGCAGGGGTAAGAGCAATCTCATGAAGGTTCTGCTGTGGAATCTGATGGATCAGGACTACGCGGGCGTTCTCGTTCTGGACCCGCACAACGAGTACTACTCCTACACGAGGGACGGAAAGACCTACGGGCTATCACAGCACCCGAGGGCGGACGAGAAGCTGCTCTACCTCACAACGAGGCCCCCCGCTAAGAAGAACGCGGCGTCGCTGACGATCAACGTGAGGAACATAAGGCCGTGGCACCTCTCGGAGATACTGGACTTCAGCGACGCGCAGGAGCAAACGATGGCCCTGCTGTACCGCAATTACAGGGATGGCTGGATTGAGCGGCTCCTTACTATGGATCCTGAGGCGACGAGTTATGACCAGAGAACTATTGTGGCCCTCCAGCGCAAGATATCCTACGCGCTGGACCTGGAGGTGAAGGATGGAAAGGTGATTGAGCGGGGCAAGGTGTTCTCCCTCTCACGCGGGCTCAGCACGATAGATGACGTGGTCCGCGCGCTGGAGGACGCGAGGATCGTGGTGATGGACACGTCGTCAATTCCCGAGAGGGTTGAGATACTCATAGCGGGGATGATAGCGGAGCGCGTGTTCAGGCGATACTCCTCCTACAAGGAGATGGGCGAAATAGACGACAAGCCAGTGATATCGTTCGTGCTGGAGGAAGCACCCCGCGTTTTAGCAGGCGAGAGAGCGACGGTCTTCGGGAGGATTGCAAGGGAGGGCAGAAAGTTCAAACTCGGAATAATAGCCATAACGCAACTTGCCTCCCTCATCCCGCGGGAACTGCTGGCGAACATGAACACGAAGATCATACTGGGCAACGAGATGAAGGCGGAGAGGGAGGCGATAATAGGCAGTGCCTCCCAGGACCTCTCAAGGCACAGCACCATGATAGCGAGCCTCAATAAAGGAGAAGCGATTGTCTCCAGCATATTCACTGGCTTTGCGGTGCCCATAATGATAGACGAGTTTGAGAAACTCGTGGACGGCGCGAGGGGTAAGGGCGAGAGAAAGGGAACCCTCGTGCCCCTCTGGTAGGTGAAGCGCATGAAGTTCGCACACATAGCGGACGTGCACCTGGGGGCGTTCCGCATAAGAGAACTAAGGGAGCTGAACCTGCAGGCGTTTCTGGCCGCGCTGGAAAAGTGCATGGAGGAAGAGGTGGACTTCCTAATAATCGCGGGCGATCTGTTCCACAATCCAATACCCGACACGGATATCGTGCTCCAGGCGGCGAGGGCCCTGAAGAACCTGAAGGAAAGCGGCATAGAGGTCTTCGTGACGTATGGCTCGCACGACTTCACCGTCAAGAAGGCCTCCATGCTGGACATACTCGCCGAGACCGGGCTGGTGAAGAAGGCCATGAGGTATGAGGTGGAAGAAGGCCGTATAAAACTCCTCCCCGTGAGGTGCGGGGACGTGGAGATATACGCCATGCCGGGGCTCCACGGCGGCGTTGAGGCGGAGTATTTTGAACATCTCACGGTGCCAGAATCGGATTTGCCGGGGATATTCGTATTTCACAGCACCATCAGGGAGTTCAAACCGCCGTGGTGGGGCGAGGAGGGCGTTCCGCTGTCCCTCATCCCGGACGGGTTCTCCTACTACGCCGGCGGACACATACACAAGAGGATAGAGGCGAGAAAGGGTGAGGCGCCGCTCATATACCCCGGCCCCCTGTTCGGCTCAAACTACACGGACCTGGAGCACGGCGAGCCCAGGGGATTCTACATAGTGGAGGATTTCGCTCCGAGATTCGTGGAGGTGCACGTGGCCGACGTGGTCAAATACGACTACGACGCCACGGGCAAGACGCCGACGGAGGTCATGGACGACCTTCTCCGCATCGCATCCAGGGACCACGGGGGCGCGGTGGTGCTCCTGCGCATATACGGAAAGCTCGCCTCCGGCCGCCCCTCCGACGTGAAGGTGGGGAGGATCAGGGAGCGGTTCCTGGAAACCGCGCGCACAGTTCAGGTGAACCGCGCCGGCCTCACCGGGGCGGAGGAGATACATCTGGCGGTGAGCGGCGAGACGGACGAGGAGGTCATGGAGAAGATGCTTGCGGAGATAGCGGACGATTACGGGTTGGAGTTCGTGAAGACGCTCTACTCCACGCTGTCCTCGGAAAAGCAGGAGGGGATGAGCAAGGCGGATTTCAGGGAGCATCTGCTCCACGAAGTCATGGACCTGCTGGAGAGGGCAATGCGCCCTGAAAAGGAGGAGAGGAAAGAAGAGAAGAAGGGGGAAAGGGGTGGCAGGATGGCCACCCTTGACGACTTTCTGGGAGGTGGGGCCCGGTGATCATAAGGGAGCTGGAAGTGGAGAACATAAGGAGCTACGCGAATAAGACCCGCGTGGAGTTCGGGCCGGGCATCACCCTGATAGAGGGGGACATAGGCAGCGGCAAGTCCAGCCTTCTGATGGCCATAGAGTTCGCGCTCTTTGGCTACGCGGAGACCGCCTTCTACGAGCGTCTCCTGAGGAAGGGTGCCACGCGCGGATACGTGCGCCTGAAATTCGAGGTCAACGGGCGTCTCTATGAGGTTGAGAGGCACCTCAGGAAAACGAAGAGCGGCATAAAGGCGGATAAGTGCTATCTCAGGGAGGGGGAGAACGTCACGCCCCTCTCGCCGACTGCCCTGCGAACATGGATAATGAGGATACTCGGGATTAAATCGGAGGGGCGGAAGAGGGTCCCGGTCTTTCAGTACGCCTTCTACACCCCGCAGGAGATGATGAAGAGGATACTGGAGGAGAACGACGAGGTCAGGACGGAGATGATCAAGAAGGTCTTCCGGCTGGACGAGTACCGCATCATAATAGAAAACGCCGAAGCGGTCTTAAGCGAGATGAAAACGGAGTGCAGGGGCCTGGAGGAGAGGGCTGCGGGCCTTGATGAGAGGCGCAGTATGGAGGAGGACCTCGTGAGGAGGATAGGAGAGGCGAAGGACGAGGTGGGCGCGGTTCGCAAACGCATCGCGAAGATGACCTCTGCGCTTAACACGCTCTCAAAGAAAAAGGAGGAAATGGAGAGGAGGAGGAAGAGAATAGAGGAAATGGAGAGGCGCCTCGCGGAGGTGAGGAGCACCCTGAAGGAACTTGAGGAGCGCGTGGAGGCGCTGAAGAGGGAGATTCGCGAGGCGGAGGAAGCGGGGAAGGAGGCGGAGAAACTTCTCCCCCGCGTTAAGGAATACGACGACCTCATCCGGGAGATAGAGGAGGCGGAAAAAACGCTTCGTGAGCGCATTCGCATGGAGGGACGGCTGAAAGAGCTGGCGGCGAAGGAGGATGAGGTGAAGAGGCGCTTGGCGGGTCTGGACAGCGTTGAGGAGGAAGTTAAGGCACTGGAGGGAGAACTCCGCCGGGTGAGGGAGGACGTGGAGAAATTTGGAGACATAGATGCGCATATTGAGGAGCACCAGGCGCGTCTCAACGAGGCGAGGGGCAGGGTTTCGGCGCTCCGCCACCGGCTCCGCGACATTGAGGCCGAGTACAGGGACATCGCGGGTCTGAGCGGCAGGAAGGAATGTCCCAGATGTCGTCAGCCCCTCTCCGAAAGACACCTGAAGGACCTGATAAAGCGCTACAGGGATGAAATCCGGGGCATACGGGAAGAGATAAGAAAGGGAGAGGAGGACATAAAAGGTATAACGCGTGCCATTGAGGAACTGAAAAAGAAAAAGGCGGAGCGGGATCGGCTGGAGAGAAGGGCC
>MTNG01000110.1 GCA_002011395.1 Candidatus Aciduliprofundum sp. JdFR-45 | reverse complement strand
TTATCAAATGAGCCGATGCCACGGCTGTAAAAAAGGAGGTTCTCCTATGAAGAGGTACGTCGCCACATTCATAGTGTCGTTCCTTCTGTACCTCGCGCTTGTGGCAGCCTGGGGTCCAGTCGCGCATCTCTGGAGTTACCAGGAAATCATAGCGGGTATAGTTGTGGGCGTGGTAGTGGCACTGACGATGTCCCGGTTCTTCTGCGAGGGCAGTGATTTCAGAATGGCCAACCCCGTGAGGTGGTTATGGGCAATATTGTACATAGGGCCATTCTTCTGGGGTATGCTCAGGGCGAACGTTGATGTTGCCATCAGGGTCATAACGGGTAAGATCAGGCCCGGGATAGTGAAGATATCCCCCGGGCTGAAGAGGGATCTGGCTGTGACGCTCCTGGCGAATTCAATAACCCTCACACCCGGTACGCTGACCGTGGACGTTGATGAGGAGAAAAATCTGTACATCCACTGGATATACGTGAAGAAGGGGAAGGAGAAGCCGAAGCCCGAGGACGTCTGCGGGTCGTTTCCCAAGTGGGCAAGGAGGATTGCGGAATGATACCGGTGCTGGATGCTCTGTGGTTTACCTTCTATCTGCTGATGTTCTTCGGATTGCTGGCGCTGATCAGGCTTGTCATAGGGCCAACGGTGCCTGACAGGGTTGTCGGTCTGGACGCTATGACCACGATAACTGTGGCGGCCATGATAGTGCTGGCGGCCATAATGGAGGAACCCATAATAGTGGACATAGCCCTCGTTTATGCACTGTTGAGCTTTGTGGCCACGCTGTACATAGCCAGATACCTTCGCAGGAAGAAGGAGGGATTGCAATGATAGGGTTTGGAGATATCCTGATACTGGTGTTTGCCATCATCGGCGTGTTCTTCAACGCCCTCGGAAGCCTTGGCCTCCTTAGATTTCCGGATGTTTACACGAGACTTCACGCTGGAACGAAGTGCACAACATTTGGAACAATATTCACTGTGCTGGCCGTAGTCTGTTACTCCCTATGGCGATGGATAGCTGTGCCGGATCCGCGGTGGGTTGTTATATCTGTTCATTCTATAATAGCAGTGATGTTTCTTCTCCTGGCCAACCCCGTGGGAGCGCATGCAATAGCCCGTGCAGCCCGGAAGATCGGTATAAGACCCTATGGAGCCGTTGTGGATGAAATGGAGGGAATGAAAAATGATTGATGGATTCCTTTTCATACAGATAATTATAGGGTTTGCGCTTGTTGTCACGGCGGTCACCGCAGTTCGCCTGAAGAATCTTCTCGCGGCTGCGATAGCGCTTGGGGGCTTCAGCCTCATACTCTCGCTGGAGTTCTACGTGCTCCAGGCACCGGATGTGGCCATGGCGGAGGCGGCTGTGGGCGCAGGACTGACGACGGCCCTGTTCGTGCTGGCTATAAAGAGGACATCCGATGAGGAGGTGGAGGAATGAGGAACGCGCTCGGTGCGGTCATACTGGTGGGGTTTTTCCTGTTCCTGCTGATGACGGCGGTGAATCTCAGACCGTTCGGTGAGCCCGTGGAAAGGGCGATGGACGACTATTTCATAAACAACGCTCAGAACGAGACGGCCAGCAACAACGTGGTTACGAGCATAGTGTTTGATTATAGGGGCTTTGATACACTGGGCGAGGCGACCATTCTCTTCACGGCGGTCGCAGGGGTCTATGTGCTCCTGCGGGATGCCATGAAAAAGGGGGGTGATGAGGAATGAGGAGCACACTTATAATACGGACGGTTGCCAGGGTGCTGAGCCCCCTGGTTCTGACCTTTGGTCTGTACATCATACTCCACGGTCACCTCACCCCCGGGGGAGGTTTTCAAGGCGGTGCCGTGGTTGCCACAGGCATAGCCCTCCTCATGGTGGCACATCCGCCCGAATACGTGAGAAAGGCCTTCAGGCACGGTGTGCTCAACGTCGTTGAGAGCGGCGGCGCACTCGGCTTTCTCGGTATGGCGATTCTGGGGTTGATGGGCTACACGTTCTTCCGGAACACCATAGCCAACTCGGGCTTTCTCCTATTCGGTGAGGGGACCCCCTACGGTATAAACCTCGGAACGCTCAACACGGGCGGAACGCTCCCATATATGAACATCTTCGTGGGCCTCAAGGTGATGGCAGGTCTCAGCGCCATAGTGCTGCTCTTCCTACTCAGCAAGGGGGGTGATGGAAAGTGATGGATGCGCTCGTTACTAACTTTCCCTTCGTTATAGTGGCCATACTCGTGGCAATCGGCTTTTACGCCGTTGCCTTCAAGAGAAATCTTATAAAAATTGTGATGGGCATAACCATCATAGAGAGCGCGGTGAACATGTTCCTCATAACCCTCGGCTACGTCCAGGGCGCATACGCGCCCATTTACACGATGGCGCCCGAAGAGGCGCAGGGGAACATGGTGCTCCCCACCCCACAGGCGCTGACGCTGACGAGCATAGTCATAGGCGTCGCTGTCACCGCGCTTATGCTGGCATTTGTGGTGAACATCTACAGGCACTATGGGACGCTTGACTCCAGAAAGGCCAGGAGGTTGAGAGAATGATTGTGGAGTATCTCCCACAGCAGTTCGTGCAGAACCTCCCCGCCCTCATCATAGCGATCCCTCTGCTGGGCGCTTTCATAGCCCCCCTGCTAAAGAAGCACGGCAGGGCAGCGGCAGGGTGGACAGTTGCCATCACGGGAGTGGCCTTCCTGCTGGCCATCCTTCTAATGGACTATGTGCGGGCATCACAGGGCGGTATGGTGGTATATGTCTTCGGCGCGGACAGCCCGGGCCTCACGCTGCCATCCGGTTACACGGTGCCCGTGAGGATAATGTTCCAGATAGACGGCCTGGGCGTTCTCATGGCCTTCCTGTGCACATTGCTCCCCTTCCTCGCCGCGGTTTACTCCGTTGGATTCGCCAGAAAGGAGACAGGGCTTGAAAAGTACTATGCCCTCATGATGCTCATGACCGTGGGCATGCTCGGGATGGTTTTGACGGGCGACATATTCAACCTCTTCGTGTTCCTGGAGATAAACAGCATAGCCGGTGCGGCTCTGGTGGGCTTCAGGAACTACAGGGGTGAGGCGGCCGAGGCGGGCTTCAAGTACATAGCCATAAGCGCCTTCGGTGCGCTGATGGTGCTCTTCTCCATAGGGATACTCTACGGAAAGTACGGCAACCTCAACATCGCCTATCTGAGCGGGGTCATTGAGTACTCGCGCCTTGACCTCATAGCCCTCGGACTGCTGCTCACGACGTTCGCTCTTAAATGCGGCGCCGCCCCCATGCACCACTGGGTGCCCGACGCCTACGGGGAGGCTCCTGGCAGCATCAGCATGATGATGGTGATCTCATCGCTCTCCAGCCTCTACGCACTCATTCGCGTGTGCTTCATACTTTTTGGAGGCATAGTCATATCCTTGCCCGCTGTGGGCTGGATTCTGATAATCATGGGACTGATATCAATGCTGCTGGGCGCCACGATGTCTCTCATACAGAAGGACATAAAGAGGTTCATCGGTTACCAGGCGGTGTCCCAGACCGGATACATGGTGATGGCAATAGGTGTGGGACTCGCTGTTATGGGCGACCCCGTGGCGATGCAGACCTACGGCAGAAATGCGCTCACAGCGGGGCTATTCCACCTCATAAACGATGCGATTTACATGGGCCTGCTGTTCCTCGCGGCCAGCGCCGTGATATACGCTGCGCGGACGCGTAATATGGACGAGATGGGCGGTCTTGCGAGGAAGATGCCCTACACGGCGGTGTTCTTCCTAATAGGCGCCGCTTCCATAGGCGGACTGCCGCCTTTCAGCGGCTTCGCATCCAAACTGCTGATATACGAGTCGGTCTTTGCCTTCAACCCCGTTTTGGCCGTGGTCGCCATGGTGACGAGCATAATAGCCCTTGCGGCGTTTGCCAAGCAGTTCGCTGCGGTGTTCCTCGGACCTCCGCTCAGCAATCTGAAGAGGGTCAGGGAGTCACCGCGGAGCATGCTCATAGCCATGGCGGTGGTTGCGTTTCTCACTGTGCTTTTCGGTCTCTACCCGCAACTCGTGATTGACTGGCTGGTGCGACCCGCGGTGGAGGCGATGCTGAACCTCGCGGGCTATGGAGCATGGGGTGGTGCGTGATGGACCTGACGCTGCTCACCGGATACGGATTCTGGAACCCGCTGCTGTGGCTGGCATTCCTGCTGATATTCGGCGGCATATCTTACTTCCTCTGGGCCCTCCGGGGCAACCCGGCCTACAAGCCGGGAACAGAGCAGGTGAAACCCTTCATCAGCGGCAACCCCGAGCCGGCTAAAGACCTCGTTCACATAAGGGCACGCCACATCTACTGGGGATTCGTTGAGGGTTTGCGTGGCTACTATTCCTTTGCCAGGAAGATGCACACCGGCGACGTTCGTGACTACGCTCTCTGGTATCTGGGCGTTGGTGTTGTCGTCCTCATACTGCTCGTAGGAGGTATCTGAGATGGGTAAGCTTGACAGCTTCAAGCGGGCGCTCTGGGTGTTTCACCTGGCCACGGGCTCGTGCAACGCGTGCGACATAGAAATAGTGGCTTTGCTTACACCCAGGTATGACGTTGAACGCTTCGGCATAAAACTCGTGGGCAGTCCAAGGCACGCCGATGTCCTGCTGGTCACAGGGTGCGTCGTGCGCCCACTGGCGGATATGGTCAGAAGGGTTTACGAACAGGTACCGGATCCCAAGGCGGTCATCGTTGTGGGCAACTGTGGAGCCACCGGTGGTACGTTCTACGATTCCTACAACGTGGCCGGCCCAGTCAACGAGATCATACCAGTGGATGTGTATGTTCCGGGCTGCCCACCCAGACCCGAGGCCATCATAGACGCGGTGGTGAAGGCGTGGATGAAGCTTGAGAAGTTTGAGAAGGAACTGGAGAAGAAGCACAGGGGTGGTGAGAAGTGAAGGCCGAGATGGTCGTTGAAGACCTGAAAAAGGCCCTCGGCCCCCTCCTGGAGGATGTTCGTATTCAGGACATACCCGAGGGCAGCAAACGACGCTCGTATCAGTGTGTCTGGGTGAATATCAGGAAGGAGGGCTTTCTCACCGCCGTGAGGACGCTCTTCCGCTACGGCTTCCCCCATCTGGGCATCCTGACGGGAGAGGATATGGGCGAGGACCTTCGCCTCGTTTACATATTCAAGGTCTTCTACGAG
Organism: Candidatus Aciduliprofundum sp. JdFR-45; assembly: GCA_002011395.1. Classification (GTDB taxonomy): domain Archaea; phylum Thermoplasmatota; class Thermoplasmata; order Thermoplasmatales; family JdFR-45; genus JdFR-45. Next base: position 21,325 of record MTNG01000110.1, on the reverse strand, counting down.
GAACCTCGCGAGGAGGTCACCGTGGTCTTCTCCTTCCACATTCCCAAGTCGGAACCCGTTGTGCCCTCCCTGACGCCTATGATACCCGGTGCCTCCACGAACGAGAGAGAAATACGCGAGATGCTGGGCGTTGAGTTCAGAGGGCTCAAGGATAAAAGGCATCTCTTCCTGCCCGAGGACTGGCCCGAAGGCAAGTACCCGTGGAGGAAGGACGAGACGAACGTGGAGGATATGGTTAAGAGGACGAGGTGATGATGATGACCACAACGTATACATACTCACTCCCGATCGGTCCGATACACCCCGCCCTGAAGGAGCCAATCCGCGTGGTGGCGGAGGTTGAGGGAGAGCGAGTGGTGCGGGCTGATGTTAAGAGGGGTTTCGCCCACAGAGGTATAGAGTTCATGGGGATGAAGAGAAATGCCATCCAGACGCTCTACCTCTCGGAGAGGATCTGCGGTATATGCTCCATATCTCACCCATACGCCTTCGTCAAGGCCGTTGAAAACGCCATAGGGATGGAGGCGCCGCCCCGTGCTCAGTACATACGCACGATAATAGCGGAATTGGAGAGGATACACAGCCACATACTATGGCTTGGTGTGATCGCCCACGAGATGGGCTTTGACCCCCTCCTCTACTGGACGTGGAAGGGAAGGGAGATGGTAATGGATCTGTTGGAGTACCTCACGGGCAACAGGGTGAACTACGCTATGTATATGATAGGCGGGGTGCGCCGGGATCTGAACGAAAAAAAGATCCGTGCCATAAAGGAGAACATGAATTACTACAGACAGTTCAATCAGGAGATGAAGGACGTATTCATGTCCGACCCGACATACAAAGCCAGGACCCGCCGCGTCTCTTTACTGACGCGCAAGGACGCCCTTGAACTCTGTGCCGTCGGCCCGACCGCCAGGGCTGCGGGTCTCAGGATGGACATAAGGCAGGACCAGCCTTACGATGCCTACGCCGACATGGATGTTCGGGCGGTGGTCCCGCAGGATATAACCGGTGAGGTTATGGGCGACGCCTACGATGTCACCCTCGTGCGCCTCTACGAGATAGACCAGAGCATAGAGATCATAGAGAGGTGCCTTGAAGACCTGCCGCCCGGCCCAATTCTGGCTGAGCCGAACCTGATAAAGTTGCTCATGACCATAAAGAGGTCTGAGGGCGAAGGCGTGGGCAGGCATGAGGCCCCACGCGGCGAGGTCATGCACTACGTGAGGTTTGACGGCACGCGGGATGGCCCCGTGGCGTGGAAGGTCAAGGCACCAAGTTACAACAACATAAACATCTGGGGCCGCGTGCTCGTAGGTGCGGAGATAGCGGACATCCCCATAGCCGTGGGTTACATAGACCCTTGCATGTGCTGCAACGACCGCGTTGCAGAGGTTCGCAGGGGAGGAAGGGAGCTCCCCTACGAAGAGGTTCGCAGAAAGTGCAGGGAGAAGACGATGAGGATCAAAAGGGAGGTGATGGGATGATACTTGAGATGCTTCAGGACCCACTCGTCAGGGTGGCCTTTGCCGTTCTGCTCCCCATAATTGCGATATTCCTGGGACTCTTTTACAAGGGCCTTGACAGAAAACTCTCGGCACGTCTAACGTCCAGAATAGGACCGCCGATACGGCAACCTTTCAGGGACGTCAGGAAACTTTTCCTCAAGGAGAATATAGTCCCTGAAAACTCCATCCCGTGGATGTTCAACGCCATGCCTCTCGTAGCGATGGCCACGTCCCTGACGCTTCTGCTTTACATCCCGTTCGGCCCCTTCCCCGCTCCCCTAGAAGGCCGAGGTGACCTCATAGTGCTGCTCTACCTCTTGGCCATGCAGCCCCTCGCGATGGCCCTCGGCGGCTTTGCCTCCGGAAGTCCCTATGCATCGGTGGGAGCCCAGAGGGAGATGGTGCTCATGATGAGTTACGAGGTTCCGCTTGCCACTATCATAGTGGGCTTTGCGTACCTCTATGCCAGCGTTCCCGCTGCGGCGAGCGCCGTATGGGCCCCCTTCTCTCTCGGTATGATCGCCCAGACGCCCGTGTGGGCGGTTGTCAGCGGCCCAGTCGGGATCATCGGCCTCCTTATACTCCTTGGAGTGCTCCTGGTGGTAACGCCGGCCGAACTTGTCAAGATACCCTTTGACATCGCCGAGGCGGAAACCGAGATAGCCGAGGGCCTTCTCGCCGAGTACTCAGGCAGGAACCTGGCCATGTTCTACCTCTCGGATGCTGTGCGCAGTTTCGCGATGTGTGCCATAGTGGTGGTTCTCTTCTTCCCCCACACGCTGTCATCCCTTGTGCCCCTCACCGCCTATCCGTGGAACACCGAGCCCGTGTTGTTCACGCTTGAGACGCTGTGGTTCCTCCTCAAGGTGTTCATAGTGTACTTCTTCGCGGTGACGCTCGTCCGCACCTCCTTCGCCAGGATAAAGGTGGATCAGGCAGCGAAGTTCTTCTGGCTCCACATGACACTCGCGGCGCTATTCGGCCTCCTGCTAATATACCTTGATGTCGGGGGGTGGTTCTGAATGCCCACGAAGATGATGATGGTGCTGATAAAGCAGATGTTCAGGAAGCCGTACACCAACCGCTTTCCGGTCAAGTACGCCCCGAAGGATGTCACGGGACTCATACAGAAGGTGCTCAGGGGCGAGGTCAAGATACACCCTCCCGTTCCGGTTCCGGAGGACTTCAGGGGCAAACTCGCCTACGACCCGGAGAGGTGCATAGGTTGCAAGATGTGCATCCGCGTTTGCCCTGCCAACGCCATGGAGTTCATACCCGAAACGAGGAAGATCAGGCACTACGTGGCGAGGTGCATGTTCTGTGCACTGTGCGTTGATGTCTGCCCTGGGAAGAAGTTGCCGGGAGAGGAGGCCCCCGTGAAGGCGCTGAAGATGAGCGAGGAGTTCCTCATCGCTGATTACGACAAATACAGTAAAAATCTGGTGGAGGAATAGATATATAACCAGAGGAGTATCGGCGATTAGAATTATGCGATGAGGGTCACCGTTGGACAGATGTACTAAAAACATTATATACGAAACTTCTCCTTACTATTCTTTATCATATGAGGAGGTGAAAAAAGATGATGAGGAAAATATTGTGCGTATGTATATTAGTGTTGCTGCTTGTTGCAGCCCTTGGGGCTATTGCACCTGGTGGAGCACCTGCAGCTGTAAGCAGAGGTGATGAGGGCTATTCAACAAAGGCCACTGAAAGCGTAAAGCCGATGGTCTTTTATCTGCATAATGATACGACGTCCCATCTGATCTTTGATTATTCTACCACCTACATATTTGATACAAATCTCGGCAATAGATTGCAGTCCATCGGGGATCTCCAGCGCGTCAGGCTCAATTTCTATCTCTTCCCTCAGCTGGCAGGAAATCTTACTGTGAAAGGAAATATAACGGTGGGCATTTACGCCAATACAACAGGCATATCTGCCAATGGCAACCTCTATGCTGCGCTTTATGATGTAGAGTATAAGAGCGGTAGCACAACGGTTGAGACCCTTGTGGGTGAGGGTGGACCGGTGTCTTACACCATAACTGCTGCAATAGATTATTACGAGGTAACTATCCCTGACGTTTATTACAACTTCAGCGCAAACCATTCAATGCGGCTGTACATAGAGATTCAGGGAGGTGCAGAGTCCTATTTCATGATATGGTACGGTGATGAGAGTTATGATGCGAGAGTGAAAATGGACTCTCTTGATTATATGGAGATAGATGTTGTGAAGACCAAGAATGCAAATGGGACTTATACGAGCTTCTTTGAGCCCGACGCCCTCAATAAAACTGTTATAGTTGAAACCACTGTGCTGGACCCTTTCGGTGGATACGACATAGAGTATGTTAATGTTACTATAATAGATCCGGACGGCAACGTGGTGGTAAACAATGAGAGCATGTCCAAGGTTTCCGGTACACCGAAATCGTTTGAATCTATATATGAGTACTCTTGGAATTACAGCGGGTATCCTGTGGGCACATACACCGTCCATGTTTGGGCTCTTGACAATAATGGATACTATTACTACTGGCACTTTGAGCAGTATAATTACGGGCCCTATGATGATACATATGATACATACTTCTTGATAGGATACAAGAGCAAGGTTCATGTCTGGGTATACGATGCGGTGGGCACTGTCTTAGATGGAGTTACTGTGGAGCTTGTGGACCAGTACGGCAACGCGGTATCAAACATTACGAATGAAAGCGGTTACTCAATGTTACTCGCCTACAACGGCACATACGACCTCGTGGTGCTATGGAATGGCAACAGGGTTACCTGGTCCGGCACTCATATGGTGGTAAATGGAGGAAATGTCACTGGAAGTATATTCAATGTCAGCGGTGAGACAACTGTTGAGGTTTATACTGATCTGGGTAATCTTAACTTCTTTGTGAAAGATACGCATGGCGTGCCTCTAGAGAGCGCGATGGTGTTCCTCGTGTATCCCAATGGAACCCATACCCCCTCCATGCTCACCGATTCTAATGGTATGCTGTCGGTTGGGTACTCTCCTGGCGGCGAGTACTCTCTATCCATATACTGGAAGAACGTAGAGGTCTATTCGGGGAGTGTGGAGCTGCATTTCCCGAAAGATGTGGGTGAGAGGACGATAGAGATCACGGCAGCCGTCTATTATCTAACGGTCAGGGTCCTCGATAATCAGGATAGAGGTATGCCTGACCTTCACGTGGTGATATACAACAGTGTAACCCAGCTCGTAGAGGAGGTCGGCATAACAAACGCCACGGGATACACCACACTCAGATTGCCGGTGGGCTACAAAGATATAAAGATATATCTGCGGGAACAGATAGTGTATGAAACTGCTGACTACGCCATAACAGCCGATGACACACTTGTGGTACACGCGTGGGTTTATGACGTGACGTTCAGGGTGAAGGATTCACATAATCTACCCGTCGAGAACGCCGATATATATGTTTACAAAGGTGGGGACCTGATAACCAGTGGGACAACGGACGAAAATGGGGTTGCCACACTGACCCTAATCAAGGGAGAGTATACCGTTAAGATATATTGGCGGGGAACAAAGGTTCACGAGATGGTGATAATGGTAGAAGATAATGTGACCTATGATGTTTCGGCTGCTGTCTACTACCTGACCCTTAATGTCCTCGACAACCATGGAAACGGCATTCCTGATCTTCAGGTTGTGATATATAACAATGCGACGCGCTATGTCGAGGAGATAGCCAAGACAGACCCCAATGGCACCGTTACTGTACGGCTACCTGCCAGCGATAAGGACATCGTGATATACAGCGGCGATCAGGTCATTTTCAGGAAAGATGGCTATCCCTTCTACTCCGACTCCACGTTAACAATATACGCGTGGATATACGATGTTACCTTTGTGGTGAAGGACTCGCAGGGACTCCCGGTTGAAGATTCCTATGTCTACGTTTACAGAAACGGAGACGTGGTTGCGAATGGAATAACGGATGAAAACGGGGAGGTCGTCCTGACGCTGGTAAAGGGCGACTACAGCTACGTGGTCCTCTGGAAGGGTGTACAGGTGTATGAGGCCGAACTTCTCGTTGAGGATAACGCCACCGTGGAGATAAGCGCCGATATATACTACCTGGAGTTCCATGTCCTCGATAATCACGGCGTTGGCATATACAACCTTCAGGTGGTGGTGTACAATCACAACACACAGCTTATAGAGGAGATCGGGATTACAAACTACACGGGACATGTGACCCTCCGTCTGCCGGCGGGGCTGAAGGACATAAAGATATACAGCGGTGATCAGATCGTCTATGAAAGGGATAGCTATGATTTCAGCGATGATGTCACACTGACTATATATGCCTGGCTCTACGATATAACCTTCAAGGTGCTTGATTCGAGAAACGTGGGTGTTGAAGGAGCCACGGTGTACATCTACAGGGGAAACGAACTCGTGGATAGTGTGGTCACTGGAAGCGATGGCACAGCCACTGTCACCCTTATAAAGGGTGAATATACCCTCAGAACCTACTGGATGAATGTTCTGGTGTACAGCTCCAACATATCTGCGGTAGATAACGCTACCGTCGAAATGAAATCGAGTATATACTATCTGACGGTAAAGCTAGTGGGCAACGATGGAAAGCCCATTGAGGGCACCATAGTTATCAGTGCGGGGGAGAGAACGCTGTATACGACTACAGGTTCAAAGGCAGAGGTACGTCTTCCAGAGGGTGAGTATGTTGTACATACATCGATCTCGAAGGAGATGTATTTGACAGGCGTTGAAGAAAGCATATCCAGGGATATCACGCTTTCCGGGGACCAAGAGATAACAGTGCAGTTTGAGAAGTATCCTGTGAGCTTTGCGGGATCCAACCTCTCCTACGTGCTCTTCGGATACCTGATTCTTATAGCGGTCTTGGCGCTAGCGGTGACAAAGCTGAGAAGAAAACCTCCAGCAGAGAGCGAAATAGTGTACCCTGAGGAAGGCCCTGAGGAAGAGACACCGGTTGAAGAGGAACTCTAAGCGACCTTTTCTTTTTTTATTTCCAATTTATTTCCCTTCTTCATATATATGATGCGTCCATCGTATCTAACGTGATATCTATTTGTTTCACCTATCCCATAATATCACTTACCTACCCACCACAACCATATGTTTCTGTATATTTTGAAAAACTTTATTTCTTAACACCGCGTTGAAGAGTACGTGGACGTTCTATCTAGGTATCCGTTCCTGAAACGTGAAGGTGCACGGGCTCTGAGGCAGATGGGCCTGAGCGGCGTGGAGGACCTGAGGGACAAATATCCATGGGAGTTCAGGGAGGGCGCACGCGTTGTCCTGTCCATCCTGAGGGGCGAGAGGCCTGACATAGGTGGTCCAGGCAGGTTTCTCGTTTACCTGTCATCAAAGATGTTTCTGAGTGCGCTGTGCGATCCGGTTATAACCGGCAGGTATGTGAACTTTGAGAGGGATGCCCTTCAGCGACACATGGAGGCGGACGTTGAGAGGTGGCTCTCCGGCGAGGATGGGGTGGGTGAGCTTGTGGAGCGCGTTCTCCGCGACCTCAATCTGAACGCCATCGTGGAGTACCCCGCGATAAGGATTCCCATCGCGCAGTACACGCGGCACACGTCTTACTTCAGGAACGCGAGGTACCGGCTGTACATGCGTCCGGTTGCGGATGGCATGGTCATACTGGACATGCGCCACCGCACCGACCGCGAGGTCTTCGCCCACCTTGTCCGCGAGGCCTATGCGTCGCGTCTCCGCGCTGAGATAGAGTGCATACCGTCCCTCGCCGAACTGTACGGCGACGCTGTGACGGAGGCAAAGCGTTTGAAGGAGGAACTCCTCAAATCCTTCTCAACCGCGGAGTTTGAAAAGGGCGTGGCCGAGGCGTTTCCGCCCTGCGTAAAGGCCATCATAGCCCGAATAAAGAGCGGTGAAAATGTTGAACACCATGGTCGTTTCTTCCTCGCGACCTTTCTCAACCATGTCGGGTACTCGGAGGAGGATATACTGTCCATTTTCTCCTCCGCCCCCGATTTTGAGGAGGGTAAGGCGAGGTATCAGGTGGAGCACATAACTGGCAAGATATCCGGAAAGGTTTATTCGGTGCCGAAGTGTGCAACCCTGCGTGCACAGGGGCTCTGCGTGAAGGAGAGTTACGGTGATCCCCTCTGCGAGAAGGACTGGCTCACGCATCCCCTCAAGTACTACCGCGTGGTGGCACGCCGTCTCACGGGCCGTAAAACGTAGAGAAGGCGATGTCCACTATCTCGTCCTCTATCAGATGATTGAGTTTCTCTCCTGCCTCAGCACTCGCCCCGTCGGGTGGGCTGAAAACGGCCTCCGGGTAAATCTCCCTGTAATCCGTCATCACCCTGAAGGGCTGAAGGGTGCCGGGGTGCACTTCACCGACCTCCCCCACAAGGTCCGGCCTGATGGCCAGCATGCGCGACGTCTCTATGAACCCCGCGTGTCCATCATCCTCCGGTGCGATTTCACCCCTGTACCTGTAGGCGATGTGGTAGTCGGAGAGCAGGAGAATCCTCACGTCGGGATGCCTCTCTATCACCTCCTCGCACGCGAGGCGCAGGGCAGCCATGTGCGCGCTACCCGCGTGGCCGGAGAGAACCATTATCTTTCTGACTCCGTGCGCCGTTATCTCCATCAGTATGTCGCGCACCAGCCCCCTCACGGTGTCAAATCCGAGGGATATCGTCCCGGGAAAGGAAGAGAGACCCTTCGTCAGCCCGTAGTGAATTGGGGGGAGCACCAGGGCGCCTATGCGCCGCGCCACGCTCTCCGCCACGTGTACCGCCTGCACGGTGTCTGTGCAGAGCGGAAGGTGGCTTCCATGTGCCTCCACCGCCCCCACGGGGAGTATGACCGGCACATCTTCCTTTATCATCTCCTCTATCTCCGTCCATGAAAACTCGTCCCACCGCACCTTCATGGGGTTCTCCTCCATCGTACAGTGGATGTGCCACGGCGTACAATAACCTTTTGACGCATTTTTATGGTTCATTCCGTCTATAAAAAATTGTTTAAATGCCCACGCCCATTCCCGGTCAGGTGGTGTCCATGTCCATGGAGGATGCACTGAGGGTTAGAGAACTCGTGAAGCAGCACACGAAGTGGTTTGAGGAAAGCCTTCCGATGATCGCGTCGGAGAACGTCATAAGCCCCATGGCGATGGAGTTGATGATAACCGACCTGCACAACAGGTACGCGGAGGGGCTCCCTGGAAAGAGGTACTATCAGGGCAATATCTACGTGGACCAGATAGAGGAGATAACCACGGAACTTGCGAAGAAACTCTTCAAAACGGACTATGCAGACGTCCGCCCGATATCGGGGACGAACGCCAATCAGGCGGTTCTCTTCGCCCTCACGTCTCCCGGAGATGTCATCACAGGCCCGCCGCTGGAGGGCGGAGCGCACATAAGCAGCGCGAAGTTCGGTGCCGTTGGGATGAGGGGCGTCACGAAGATAGAGTATCCCTTTGACGTGGAGGAGATGAACCTGGATGTGGACCTGACCGCCAAGCTCATAAGGCAGGTCAAGCCGAAGGTCGCCCTCTTCGGACGCTCTGTGTTCCTCTTCCCCGCGCCCATAAAGGAGTTGAAGGACGTGCTGGATGAGGTCGGCGCCAGGGTCTGGTACGACGGCGCCCATGTCCTGGGACTCATAGCCGGCGGGAAGTTCCAGGACCCGCTGCGCGAGGGCGTGCACGTGGTCACGGGCAGCACGCACAAGACGCTTCCGGGTCCGCAGAGGGGCATAATAATCGCGAATCCACCCGGCGAGGACGAGGAGAAGAAGGCGAAGTTCTGGAAGAAGATACAGCGCGGCGTGTTCCCCGGTGTTATAAGCAACCATCACCTCCACACCATGGCCGCCCTGGCGGTCTCGCTCGCGGAGCACATAGAGTTCGGGGCGAAGTACGCGGACCAGATAGTGAGGAACGCGAAGGCGCTGGCTCAGGCGCTGTACGAGTACGGCTTCAAGGTTCTGGGCGAGAAGAGGGGCTTCACCGAGTCACACACGATACTGGTGGACGTGAAGGAGCAGGGCGGTGGAAGGCGCGTGGCTGTGGACCTTGAGAAGGCCAACATAATCTGCAACTTCAATCTCCTCCCGTATGACGACCCCAGAAAGCCCATGAATCCCAGCGGGATACGGCTCGGTGTGCAGGAGCTGACGCGCGTCGGCATGAAGGAGAGCGAGATGCAGCACGTCGCCGACCTGATAAAGCGCGTGGCCATGGACAATGAACCGCCCGAAAAGGTGCGCGAGGATGTCATAGCGTTCAAGAAGGACTACACGAAGGTTCACTACTGCTTCGGCGATGGAGAATACCCCGCCTATCCCTTCTACGAACTGTTCAGGGTTTAAAGGGGATACGGGACGGAGAGAACCAGAAGCGCCAGTATGAGGGCGGACACGCACGCCATCATGCCGTATATCAACCTCATCCTGTAATCCTCACCCGCCCCCGTGATGCCGTAGGCTCCCAGCATGCCGAGTATGAGCGCCCCGAAGCCGACCGACACGCGGCCCCAGTAATTCCACATTCTGACCTCGCTCTCCCAGGCTGCCCATGCCTCGCGGTCAGCCATGTCGGGTGGCGTCTGAAAATTGCTCCTCATTATGAGGAGGGCACCGAGGAACATGAGTATCATGGAGATGGATATTATAAAACTGACATACCTGTACTTGGGGCTTATGACGAGTGGAAGTTTTATACTAACCTCCTTTTCCTCAACGGCCACGCGCGAACCATTGTTTTTCAGCACCGTGCCCCTAATCGGGGCGGTGGAATTTCCCTTTTTTTTCCTGCCCAGCACACCATGCAATAATTAACTTCCTATAAATCCTTTTTGTCTCATAGTATCATTCTTCTGCGATTTTTCTGAGTTCAAAGAGCAGTTCAAGGGCCTGAAGGGGCGTCACCCGGAGCGGGTCTATCTCCCGGAGTTTAAGCACCGCCGGGTGCTCTCTGGTAACCTCACCGAAGAGAACCGTCTGGACCGCTCTCACCCCTCCCCTCCTGACCACCAGGGCGTTTTCCCTCTCAATCTTCTCCAGAACCTCCTTAGCGCGCTCCACGACGGTGCGTGGCAGGCCGGCCATGCGCGCCACCTCAATTCCGTATGACTCGCTCATCCCGCCCCTGCGCACCTTTCTCAGGAAGATCAACTTCTCCCCGTCCTGGGCCACAGCCATGTGGTAGTTCTTGGCACCCTCCAGAAACCGCTCCAGCTCTATGAGCTGGTGGTAGTGCGTGGCGAAGACCGTTCGCGCCCTTATGTGGTCGTGTATGTACTCGCTCACCGCCCAGGCGATGCTCAGTCCGTCAAAGGTGCTCGTGCCCCTGCCCACCTCGTCCAGCAGTATGAGGCTACGCGGCGTGGCGCTGTTTATTATGTTTGCGACCTCTATCATCTCCACCATGAAGGTGCTCCTCCCCCTGATTATGTCATCGCTCGCCCCGACCCTCGTGTAGATTCGGTCAACGATGCCTATTCTGGCCCGGCTTGCAGGTACGAAGGACCCCATCTGCGCCATTATGACGATGTGGGCTATCTGCCTCAGATACGTGCTCTTCCCGGCCATGTTGGGCCCCGTCAGTATTATGAGGCGGTGGTCCCGCGTGTTGAGGTAAACATCGTTGGGGACGAAATCGCTGCCGTCCAGGACGGGGTGTCTTCCGTCCTCAATCATTATCTCATCGCCCTCGTCCACAGCGGGTCTCACATAGCCCCTGAGGGCGGCCACCTCCGCCAGCGTCGTCACGGCGTCCAGAAGACCTATCAGACGTGCGTTCTCCTGCAGCGCGGCCCTCTTCCCCTCTACCTCTCTCAGAACCTCCCTGTATATCGCCTCCTCAACCTCCCTGATTCGCGCTTCCGCATCCTTTATCCTGTACTCAATCCTCTGGAGTTCCGGCGTGGTGTACCTCTCCACCCCTTTGAGCGTCTGCTTTCTGACGTATCTACCGGGCACCTTGCTGAGATGCGTCTTCCGCACCTCTATGTAGTAGCCCATCACGTCGTTGTACCCTATTCTCAGGTTCGGTATGCCCGTTCCCTCCCTCTCCTCCCTCTCCAGCGATGCGAGCCACTCCTTCCCGTGCCTCAGTGCCTCCCTGAGGGCATCCAGTTCCTCCGAGAAGCCGTCCTTTATCGCCCCCTCCCCGACCTCGCCCTCTCCCACGGCCCTCTCGAGCAGGTCTGCGAGGTCGCCGATGGGGGCGAGGCCGTCGCGTACCTCCTTCAGAAGGGCAGATTTTACCTCGCCCAGAAGTTCCCTGATGTGGGACACCCTTCTCAGCGCCTCCTTTATCTGGAGCAGGTCCTTCGGCTTTGCCCTCCCATAGGATACCTTTGCCACCAGCCGCTCCAGGTCGGGGAAACCCCGGAGCGAGCTTATGAGAGGCGACCTCAGGAGTATGTCATTCTTCAACTCCTCCACGGCGTCCAGCCGTTTGTTTATGACGAGTACGTTCGTGGAGGGCGCGCGGAGCCATGCCCTGACAGTGCGGGAACCCATCTTCGTGGCACAGCGGTCCAGCAGGGAGATGAGCGTGCCCTCCTCCTCGCCCCTGAGGTTTCTCAGGGCCTCCAGGTTTTTCAGCGTGGTTGAGTCCAGAACCATGGCATCCCGCTTTGAGGAGACCGTTATCTCCCTCACGTGCTGAAGCGGTGCCATCAGGTTTTCCTTGACGTACAGGAGAAGCGAGCCGGCGGCGAGTATTTCAGCGTCCTCCGTCAGCCCCACGCTGCGGGGCGTGGGAACGGAGAAATGCTCGCAGAGCGCCCTCTCCGCCTCCTCGTAGTACCTGTTATTGAGAGCGGTTACGTAGGCGGTGAAGTTCTCATCATACCCCTCCGGCACGAGGACCTCCGCGGGGGAGTACCTCATCATGACGCCCTCCACGTCCTCCGGGGCGCATTTCTCCACGATGAACTCCCCCGTTGAGACGTCCATGACCGCCACACATGCCCCGTCGTCCCCCACGGCCACACTCGCTATGTAGTTGCTCGCCCTGTCCCCCAGTATGCCGTCCTCTATGACCGTGCCGGGGGTGACGACCCTCACCACGCCGCGCTTCACTATCCCCTTCGCCTTCTTCGGGTCCTCCAGCTGCTCGCATATCGCCACCTTGTAGCCCTTCTTCACCAGCCGGGCAAGGTACGCCTCTAAGGCGTGGTGCGGTATCCCGGCGAGGGGGATCCTCCTACCGCTCCGGTCGGTGCTCCGCGAGGTAAGGACGATGTTGAGTTCGCGGGACACGAGTTTCGCATCATCCTCAAACGTCTCGTAGAAGTCCCCCACCCTGAAGAAGAGAATCGCGTCGGGATAGCGCCTCTTGATCTCGTAATACTGCCTCATAAGCGGCGTGTCCATCCGGGCGCAACATGATGGGGTGAAGATAAAAAACTTCCGCAGATGGAATGCTAGGGGTCATTAAAGACGATGCTCATATGTGGCCGGATTTAATTGTGCCGCCTGCGTTAACAAGGGTGTTTTAAATAGGGTCATATGCATCGGGCATCTGACTATTTCGGGATGCCAACGTTGTGTGGGGACCACCCGAGTTGTTGTCGCTCTTGCGGCATCATCACATGCCTTTGAACACATTGATCTGAACCTTATCCTCATATTTGTCCGCCATCTCAGCCGCTATTTCTTCATCAACAAATATCTCTATGCTGCACTTATTTTTGCGGCGTATTCGCAGGAGTTTGCGGTCTTTACCGAGTTCTGCGGGATAAATATCTATATCTGAAATATCATTTAAATCCACAGGGAATTCAATCCCCTCTAAATAATGCAGGGTGATATCTTCGTCACCCAGCTTTATAGAGATGGGGAAACGCCCTCCATGCAAACAATTCTCTTTTATGATAGGTATCAAATTTCGCCTCGACTTTAAAAATCCTGTAAATAACACTATCGCAAGGAATAAAGAGAGTGCCAGGCCGGGAATTCCATAATCAAAATATATATTGACAATATAGAAAAATATGCTCCAAATCACGACGGATAATAAACCAAACGATACAATGACACTCTGTTTATATTTATGTGCTGTTTTATTTATTTTTATTACATTTACGCCCATCAATAATCACCTCTGAAGCGACGCCACCTGCCCATCCCCAGAGGGAGCGCCTTCATTTGGAGGCCATGTCATAGCATACATTCTGCCCACCTTTCATTCATTATACGGGTTTGGTAATAAAACTTTGTCTTTTGAAACCAACGTGTTGTATGGGGAAACACGAGTTCGTGAAGGACCCGCCCGTGTGGCGTGGATGCGCCCCAAACCCCCTCATCCAACGAAATCTTTTTATATAATCACTGCAATATGTCGTTTGTCAGACAAAGAGCCATAAAAGGCGGTCAAAATGTCGGATTCGGTTCGCATCACCATACGGCTCACGTCGGAGGTCGTGAGCAAACTGGAGGAACTCGTGAAGAGGGGTGAGTATAAGAACATATCCGAGGTGGTCAGGGGCGCCATTCAGAAACTCCTTCAGGAGAAGTTCCCCGGGGAGAACATGGAGGTTCTCTTCGTGGAGATACCCAAGGTGGACGCCGTCATGCTCCGCGAACTCGTTGAGAGGGGGGCGGACATCTCGGAGAACGAGGCCATAAGGCACGCGATAAGGGAGTACATCAACAGGCGCGTGAGGGAACTGGCGAGCAAGAAAATGAGGGACGAACTCCGCGAGATGCCGGGTGAGTAGGGGTGGACATCCGCGCCATCGTGAGGAGGGTCACCTCGGAGACATCTCCGGTGCGGCTGGTTGAGGAGGACTCACTCAGGGTCACCGTGGTGGGCGTGGGCGGTGCCGGGTGCAACATGCTATCCCGTGTGGAGGTTTTAACCGGCGGGGCTCTGGACACGCTCGCGATAAACGTGGACGAACAGCACCTCAGGAGGACCGCCGCGCGCAGGAAAATACTCATATCCGCGGGCAGGCGTGGCGGCACCGGTGGCCGCGTGGACGTGGGCGAGGCGGCGGCGTACCGCGCGATAAGCGCGATACGCGAATCGCTGGAGGACGCAGACGTCGTGTTCGTCCTGTGCGGACTCGGAGGGGGCACGGGCACCGGCGCCTCCCCCGTCGTGGCCTCGGCCGCGCGTGAGATGGGTTCCATCGTGTTCTCCATAGTCACCATGCCCTTCTCCCACGAGGGCAGGAGGGTGGACATAGCCCTCCAGAACCTCCCTCGCCTCGTGGACGCGTCCAGCGCCACCGTTGTGATTGAAAATGAGCGTCTCATGGGCCACGTGCCCCACCTCCCCTTCACGCGCGCTTTTGACGTGATAAACTACCTCGTTGCGGAGATGATATCCGGCCTGGTTGACACCATAACCCGCCCCTCCATGATAAACATAGACCTAAGCGACCTGCGCGAACTCCTCCTCAGCGCCGGGGGGCTCGCCTCCATACTCTTCGCGGAGGAGGACAGCGCTGACCCCAGAAAGATAGTGATGGAGGCACTCAATAACCCCCTGATAAGTGTGGATTTCTCAAGGGCTCGCGGGGCCCTGATACACCTCTCAACCGGCAGCGACATACCCATATCCACCGTTTACTCCATAGTCCGCGCCATAAGGGAGCAGTTGATGGAAAACGCCTACATCACGCTGGGGGCCAGAATAGTCCCGGGCATGGAGGGGCGCGTGAGGATGCTCTGCATTCTATCCGGAATACCGCTTGATCTCTTCCTCGCGGCCCACCGCGAGAGGAGGGAGAGGCCAGCAGAGGTGGACCTTGAGTTCGTGGAGTAGTTCGGGCAAAAACCTTTTAAAAACTCCCTGAAATCCCGGCACTATGAAGGTCCTCGCCGTGGTGGGAAGTTACAGGGAGAACAGCAACACGCGCATTCTCGTGGAGAAGGTCCTGGAGGTGATGGAGGGCGAAAAGACAGTCATTCAGCTCCGCGGTATGAGGATAAACCCCTACGAGGGCGAGTGCATGAGGGGCGATGATCTTGACGCCGTCATAGAGGCGATGAGGGATGCTGATGTGATAATACTCGGCTCCCCCGTCTACTTCTCGGCGGTGAGCGCGCAGATGAAGGCGCTGATGGACAGAACGCTGTGTCTGTGGGAGGACGGCGCTCTCAGGGGGAAGGTCGGCGCCGCCGTGGTCGTCCACTCCAGCGAGGGTGGGGAGCAGGCGCTTCTCACCCTCATGAGGTACTTTGACGCCATGGGCATGTACTATGCGGGTGGGCTTGTGGCCCGCGCCTCCGAGGAGAGGGATATTCTTTCTAATCTGAGGGACATCAGAAGGGCGATGGACCTCGGGAGAAGAATAGAGGCCCTCACCGAACGCCTCTATTCATGAAACAGAAAGCCGAGGTCCTCCTCAACGTCGTCTATTGATATGCTGTCCCCGTAACTCTGGGCCAGTTCCATCGCCTCTATAAGCGCTCTTCGGGCCCCCTCAACGTCCCCCTCACCCATTCTGGCGTAGGCGAGCGCCCGTCTGTAGAGAATGCGCGTTGTGGACTGCATCCCGTCTACCTCCTCCCTGCTGAGTTCCTTCACGAGATCCCCCGCCCTGCCGAGTTCCCCCCGCCTGCCGAGGTATACGGCGTACTGCAGGAGCGCTTCGGCGTATCTGGCACGGTTGCCACTCCTCTGGGCTATTTCCATGGCGCGCTGGAGGTGATACACCACTGTCCCCTCACGGCCGGGCATCTTCATGAACACGTGGGCCAGACCTATGTGGGCGAGGACCATGCCCTCCGGAAAGCCCATATCCTTTGATATTTTGTGCGCCCGCCTGTAGAATTTCTCGGCCATCCGGTACCTGCCGCGGTAATAGCTGTTGTTGCCCAGGTTCACGAGGGAGACGGCCATTCCGCGTGTGTCCCCTGCCCTCTCCATTATCCTGTACCCCATGCTGTAATAGTCATGGGCTCTGTCCAGGTCGTTCATCTCCTCGTATATCGTTCCCAGGTTGTTGTAAATGTCGGCCAGTATTGAACTCGCATTTATGAGGCGGGCTATGTTCTCTGCCTCCGTGAACACGCCTATGGCTTCCCCTTTCCTGTTCAGGATGTGAAGCGTTATGCCTATGTTGTTCAGGACGTGCAGATAATCGCTCCATGAGTGGAGTTCGCTGTAGATGTCGCGCGCCCTTTCCCACTCCTCAAGGGCGCCCCTGAGGTCTCCCCTGTAAAAGCGGAGTATGCCTCTGTTCCTGTGGTACCGGGCCACCTCCTCCGGGTACATGATGCCCAGCGCCCCTTCAATCCTGTCAAGGTACTCCCCCGCCCTGTCCACCTCTCCCAGCAGTATGTAGTACGTGGAAAACCTTAGGTCCAGAGAGGCCCTGCGAAGCGAGGGCATCTCCATGAGGCACTGTTCCAGTATGTCATGCGCCTCGCTGTTTCGGGAAAACAGGAGCAGAAAATCCGCCCACAGAAGGAGTATCTCGTGCAGAAACGGTCCGTGGAGTTTGCCCCTCCCCTCCTCAACAACCTCTCTCGCCCTGTCCAGGGCGCCCTGCGATTTGTACATGTCAAGTAGATACGTCATTGCATCGCGCACCACATCGCCCCTCTCGGAGAGGCGCATGGCTTTTACGAAGCACATCTCCGCATCCTCCACGCCGTATATGGCATAGGCCCTCTTTCCAGCGGCTATGTAGTTTTCGGCGGCGCATTCCCTATCACCGGCCACCTCGCAGCAGACGGCCGCCTGATAATGCCTTCCCATCTCCTCAAGTATGTGAGCCACCTTTCTGTATATGAGCCGTCTCTCCTCCCCCACGAGCGTTCTGTCTATGACTTCCCTCCACGCGGGGTGGGTGAAGGATATGATCTCCCCGCGCTCGCGGACTATCATCTCCCGGCCACCCTCCTCCACGGCCGTGAATATCTGCTCATCCGGGAAAAAGCGTTCCAGTTCGTTCAGCGTTGCCCATTCGCCGAAAACGCCTATGACCTGCAGAACCGCCTTGGTTTCGTGGCTCAGCGCGTTGAACGCCCTGAGCATGGTGGCCTCAACCCCCTCCTCCACGTCAACCCCATGGAGTTCCAGCGTGAGGAGAAGCGGATGGCCCTTGGTTCGCATGTACATCTCAACGGCTTCGTATGGCTGGTAACCCAGTGATATGAGATGGTCCACCACCGCCCTCTTTTCAAGCGGTCCGAGTTTGCATATCTCAATGAGCCCTTCCCTCTCCGCCCTCCTTATGGCGTCCCTGACGTGGTCCGGACATGCGCCCTCGTAGAGGGCCCCTATCACCATCGCCGCCCCCCGTCTGAGGATGTACTGCATGAGGTTGGACGTCATGGCGTCCAGATATTCCATGTCGTCCACGGCGATGACCACTCTGAGAGGGGCGAGCGCCTCCGACAGAACGTGGAACAGCATCGCCTCTGAACCTGCCCTTCTGAGACCCTTTATCTCCGGGAGCAGGTCTTCCCTCCCCGCGGTGACCGCGAGTTTTTCAAGGCAGTCCCACAGGTCTTCACAACCCAGTTTGTCCGACAGAGCAGTAATAACTGGCTCCAGCGCCTCACACGGCCCCTCTGGGTCGTAGCAGACCACGGTGTAACCTTGCCGTTCGCACATGTCGCGGGCAACCCTGAGCAGGGTGGTTTTACCAACGCCCCTCTCTCCAGTGAACACTATGCCCCTGACCTCGCCTTTAAGCATCCGTTCAACTGCCTTCCTCTCTTCCTCTCTGTCTATGACCTCCATTATGGACGCGGTCTCAAATATAATCGCGATACAAAAACGTTTCCCCGTTATAAAACTCTCACCTCCCATCACAGACACGCCGGGCGCAACACAAAGTTAATAAGGGTTTAGGGTATATTTCCCTACGTGGTGATTCATCTATGCTAACGGACTTCCCCCCTGAGGTGCTCGAGTTTTTCAAGGAGCGAGAGGGACGTTCGGTCGTGATAAAGGGAGCACCCGGCACGGGAAAGACCACGTTCTCTCTTCAGATACTGGAGACGCTGGGCGCCGATGGAAGGGGCGTTTACCTCTCCACGAGAGTTGGCGACGAGGCGCTCTACAGCCAGTTCCCGTGGCTCAGGGATGCGGAGAGGCGCAGCAAGATTCTGGATGCCAGCAAGGCGCTTCTGAGCGTTCTCAGGAAGGAGACCATGCCCACGGAGTACATCCCGGACGAGAAGGCGGAGGTGGCGAAGGAGTTCCTCAGGACCATCCACGGACACGAGATCCCCAGAGAGGCGGACAGGACGCATCTCCGCAGGATGATAAGCAAGAGGTCCATGCCTGAGATAGAGCGCGTGTACTCCGAGGTGGATGCCATACTCCCCGAGAAGGCGACCATCATCGTGGACAGCGTGGAGGGTATCACCCATAAGTACGGTCTCTCTATGGAGGACTTCGTCTTCACGCTTCAGAAGGACCTCGTGGAGAACTCATACGTCAACATAATATTTGTACTGGAAAAGGACGAACTCCAGGGGATTGAATACATAGTGGACGGCGTCATATCCATGCACAAAAGAACGGTTGACGGCAGGAGGGTCAGGGAGATACACCTGGAGAAGCTGAGGGCCACGGAGATAAAGTACCCCGTGTACCTCACATCGCTGAAGGGGGGGAGGTTCCGGACTTTCCTGCCCGTGGAGAGAGAGACCCGCATGGAGAGGAAGCCGTGGCAGACCATAGAGGCGAGGAACGGCTGCTACTCCACGGGGATAGAGGACCTGGACGCCCTCCTCGGCGGCGGATTCAGAAAGGGGAGTTACGTGGTCATAGACATAGGCGAGGACGTCGCCCACGAGGAGTACTGGACGTTCATACGCCCCATGATGCTCAACTTCATAACGAACGACATAGGCGTGCTGGCCGTGCTCACGGGGGGCAACACCGCCGAGAAGATGCGCAGGGACCTCACGAGGTTCGTGGATGAGGATGTCTTCTACCGCAACGTCCGCGTCCTTGACTACTTCGCGGTGGAGGCGGACAGGCCCCATGTGATACCGCTCGGGGCCATGGAGAGGGACGAGTCCATACTTTACTACCAGCGCGCGCTCATGGATCTGAGGAAGGGCGGGAGCGCCCCCATAATGCAGTTCACGGGCTACGACACCGTTGAGTACCTCCGCGGCGGAGACATAGCGATCAGGGATGTCTTCAACGCAGTTGGCCAGATCAAAGTGTCCGACGACATAGGCCTGGGAGTCCTCAAGCCCGGCCTTAAGATAAGCAGGGAAGTCATAAACATGGCCGACATATACATAAAGATGGTCAACGTGGACAAGATACCGTGCATCTACGGCGTGAAACCCAAGACCATTCTCTACGCTGTTGAGGAGGATCCCGAGAGGGGACTCCCGTACATAAAGCTGGAGCCCATCGTCTGACCCCTCTCCATCTTTTGTCATACGTTTGTCGAAACATTTATATATGTCTTACGAGATTACCATATTGTACTGACCATTGTCAGACGAAGGTGGTAGGATGTATCTGAAGGCAGTGGAACTTGAAAACTTCAAGTCGTTCGGGCGCAAGACCAGGATAGAGTTCAGGAGGGGCTTCAACGCCATCAGCGGTCCGAACGGCTCCGGGAAGAGCAACATAGGCGATGCCATTCTATTCGTTCTCGGTCCCAAGAGTTCCAAAACGCTTCGCGCCCAGAAACTCACGGACCTCATATTCAACGGAGGAAAGAAGGGCAGACCCGCCAGGTACTGCCGCGTCTCCCTCATATTTGACAACACGGACCGCATGATCCCCTGGGACGCCGATGAGGTCGTGCTCACCCGCTACGTCAAGGTGTCCGACAGCGACCCGGAGGGCTACAACAGCTATTTCTACATAAACGGCGAGAGGGCCCGGCTCCAGGACTTCGTGGACCTCCTCACACACGCGAGAATCTCCGCCGACGGCTACAACATCGTGAAGCAGGGAGACGTCACTCGCATAGTGGAGATGGGCTCCATAGAGCGCCGACGCATACTGGAGGAAGTCGCGGGCATCACCAAATTTGATCAGGAGATAGCGAAGGCGGAGGCGAGGAGGCGCGAGACGGAGGAGAACATGAGGCAGGTGGAGACGCTTCTAAACGAACTGGAGGCGCGCCTCGCCACGCTGGCAGAGGACCGCGAGACCGCCCTTCAGTACCTGTCGCTTCAGGAATCCCTCCGTAAGGCGGAGGCCCAGCTCCTCTACAAGAGGATAAAGAGGATGAGGAGCGAACTGGAGGGATACGTTAAAAACGCGGAGGAGATGAGGCGGGCCATAGAAGACCTGAGCCGGAGGAGAGAGGAACTCCGGACCAGGTACGATGAGCTGAGGGGGCGGTTGAAGGAGATAGAGGAGAGGATGGCCGCCGAGACGGGCGGGGAGGTAGCATCCCTCTCCCGCCAGATGGACGAGATGCGGATACGCGAAGCGGAGATAAAGATAAAGATTGAGAACCTTGAGGCGGAGGTTGAGAAGTACGGGCGCCAGGTTAAGGATGAGGAGAGGAGAAGGAAGGAACTCTCCTCCGGGATGAAGAGGACTGTCAGACGCCTCAGGGAGATATCGGGGGCCCTTGACGAGCGCGAGAGAGCTCTTTCGGAGATGGAAGCCGAACTTGAGAAACTGGAAAGCGCCGCGAGCGAGAGGAGCCAGGCGCTCAGAGACCTGAGGGCACGGATGGACGCGGTGACGGATGAGCTGGAGAGGGCGGCGGAGGACCTGCAGAGGGCCGAACTGGAACTCGCAGCGCTTCGGGAGCGTTTGGAGGCAAGGTACAGGGAACTGGCCGACATTGAGGAGAGGGCGACCACGTACAGGGAG
>MTNG01000087.1 GCA_002011395.1 Candidatus Aciduliprofundum sp. JdFR-45 | reverse complement strand
TAACTGCGCTCTTCTCTGGTTTGGGCGCGTTAATCTCTGGTAGGATGCTGGACTTCTTTGTGGAGCGCAGGCTATCGCTGGTGATACAGTGGTTCGAGCCCGAGCGCGAAGTGGACATAGAGGTGATGGACTTCACGGGCTACGACTTCCACTTCTTAATCGCCTTCTTCATAACCCTCTTTGCCCTTCACCGCCTCGCCTTTGTGCGCGAAGCTGGAGAGGCGCCCACACGAGTGGTCAGAAATGAGCTCATGAGCATGGTGCGCCGCGACCTCCGCGGCATAGCCACCGTCGGAGGTGTGCACCTGCTCAGCCCGCGCATAATATATGCCCCCATACTGAGCTACACCCAGAAAATAAGGAGAAGGCGGAAATACTACGGGGGGTAAGAAAAAGACGGCAGTTAGGAAATCTGCGCCCAGCTGCCATCTTACTTAGGATATACTACTCCCACGTGCATATATAAATGTTCTGGATAGAATTGCTAACCGGGCTATATGGAATAATTAGCCAGATTAACAGTGGCTCAGTGTAGGGACACAAGCGACGCTAGAGGTTTAGGTTTATTAACGAGCAGGAGGGTAAGAAAGGGTAATGAAAGCAGGAATAATACTCCTCCTAAGCTACGCCTCGGCGATGATGAGTTCCATCTTCATGCCGAATTACTCTCAAGCTCTTGGGGCGAGCAGCTTTGAGATTGGCATAATAGGCACAGCCTATGGCATTGCCATATTCCTCTCCTCCTACCTATTCGGCAGGGCTTCTGACATGCGGGACAGGAAGAGCTTTGTGCTTTTGGGCTTAGGCTTAGCGGCTATCGCCTATTTGATGCAGATACTCGCCTTTGACCCCACCTCGCTGATGCTCATCCGAGCCTTCGTGGGCTTCACCATGGGAATCTTTACCCCACCCCTCATCGCCTACACCTACGACGCTGGCGAGAAGCTTGGGAGCCTAGCTGCATTCGGCTCCCTGGGCTGGGCTTTCGGAAGCCTGCTCGCTGGCGTCGTGGCTAAAACGGGGGAGGTTTACCTACCTGAAAACCTTTTCATGCCCTATTGGCTCGTCTTTGCCCTTTGCGCTGCGCTCTTCCTCGCCTCCTTCGCCATAGCGCTTACTCTGCCCAATGTGAAAACGTCTAGGGTAGAGGTGCCCCTCTTTCCCTTGGATTTGATAAAAAGAAACTACCACATCTACCTCCCCAATTTATTGCGCCACTCAGGTGCCTTTGCCATATGGATAATCTTTCCCCTCTACCTGGCGCAACTCGGGGCGAGCAAGCTCTGGATAGGCGTAATATATTTCGTCAATACCTTTGCCCAGTTCTTCATAATGCGCCGGCTGAACTACAGCTCGCCGGCTAAGCTGGTGGAGCTTGGCTTGGTGCTGAGCATGGTGGTGTTCTTCTCCTACACTTTAACCAAGAGCTACCTGGCAGTGCTCCCAATTCAGGTGTTTCTCGCCCTCTCCTACTCCATGCTCTACGTGGGTTCGCTGCGCTACCTTGCGGAGAACAACCCTGAGACTGCGACGAGCGTTGGCCTGCTCGGCTCCTTCATCAGCATATCCATGGCAGCCGGACCCTTCCTTGGAGGCGCAATCTCCCATGCGTACGGCTACCACGCTGCGATGTACCTCGCCTCAGCGCTCACCTTAGTTGCCCTCTTGATAAAGAAAAGCAGGAGAGGTGAGCCATGAGCTTTGTGCCCTTCGCCGTAGGCGTTGGTACCTTCATGGCAAATTACCTTCTTCTCTCAGCCCTCTTCTCAGCTTTCCCCGAGCTTATAGAGCACACCTTTCCGGCTGAGCCATGGTGGACCTCGCTTAATCCTCTCCTCCTCAACCTCTACGTAGGCATCGCGGCGCCAGTGATGGAGGAGATTATTTTCCGCGGTTTTCTCCTGGAAAGGCTTCGCAGGAGGATAAACCAAAGCGCAGCGCTTCTTGCTTCGAGTGCAGCCTTTGGGGCATACCACCTCCTCTTCGGCTGGGGCTGGTTTAAGGCGGTTGACATGACTCTCGTGGGCATGATCTTTGGCGCCGTCTACCTGCGCTACCGCTTGGCTGGAAGCATCGCAAGTCACATAGCTAACAACGCAGCGAGCATCCTCGCAACCCTAGCATTAGCTTAGTATGAACCTGAGCTTTATCGCCTTGTAGGGGCACTCCTCCACACACGCCCAGCACAGCGAACATTCGTGCAGTTCTCTGCCATGAGCCACGTCCAAGTTCATCTCACACACGCGGTTACAGCGCTCGCAGGTGGTGCACTCCTCGCCAATACGGAGGCGGAATACCGCTAACTTACCCAAGAGGCTAAACCACCCGCCGAGAGGGCAGAAGGAGGTGCAGAACACTCTGCCATACACGAGGCTGCTAAGCACTATGGCAAAAAGTCCGCCCAGTGCGACGTAGCGGGGCGTAATCTCACTTGCGAAACTTAACCCAGTGGTGGTGGAGTAGTAGAGCAGCAGTGCCACTGCTGCAAGGATGACATACTTCAAGCGCTTGTCCACATTGGCTCTTCTCCTGCTCATAGGCGCAAGAAAGTTGAAAACTGCAGCAAGAGGGC